>DATJQB010000192.1:0-19526 GCA_035506075.1 Bacteroidota bacterium
TTGGGCCCTGAGGTGAGCCAGAACGATGCCGCAAGCAACTCCCACGTTCAGTGACTCGGCTTTTCCGTACTTCGGTATGCGGACGACATTGTCAGACGTTGCTCTCACTTCCTTCGATATGCCGTGCGCTTCACTTCCAAACACGAGCACCATGCCCCGGGGCCGCTTCAACTCAGTGTATGATTCTTTGCCATCACCGGCAAAGGAAGCAACCACCAGCCCCTTCTTCCTCAATTCTGTTAATACCGCGGGAAGGTCTGCACCTTCGACAACCGGGACATGGAAGAGCGATCCTACCATCGATCGGAGAACTTTGTCGTTGTACAGCTCGACGCATCCTCGCCCGAGCAGCACGAGGTCCGCGCTGAACCAATCTGCCGAACGAATAATCGAACCGAGATTGCCGGGGTCACTCACGGAGTCGGCTGCCACTACAAGCGATGCATTGCTCAGGCGGACGCTCTCAAGCGTCACTGTTTGTTGCTGTACGACGGCGAAGACTCCCTGCGACTGCACCGTGTCGGCAACCTGCCCCAGCTCGATCTCTGACACCTCCTTGATCGTTGCGCCGCGCTCGCTCAGTTTTGCGAGAATTGAGTCATAATCCGGATCATGCAAATACCGCGTCAGAACGGCAACCGTCTCGACCTTGGAGGAAGAATTGAGCAATTCCTTCACGGCCCGCCAACCCTCGAGAAGGAATTTTTTCTCGGTCTGACGGACTTTCTTCTGCGACAAGGACCTGAAATACTTGATTTCTGCTTTCGATACTCTCATGTCTTAATATAGAGAAAATGGCCTAAAGAGACAAAAAGAGCAATTTGGGAAGCCGAACTCAATCCGCCAATCGATTGGCACTCATTTCTCGTATTCACCCCATACAGATCGGAGCACATCAGAGATTTCACCGATGGTCGCGTACGCTTCGACTGAGCGGAGAAGATGCGGCATGAGATTGTCGCCCGTTGCTGCAACCTCACGCAGAGTCTTCAGCGACTGCTCAACGGCGCGCCCATTTCTTCCATCCTTCACGTTCCTCAGATTCGCGATCTGCTTCACGCGGACCTGATCATCAATATGAAGCAGCGTCGGACTCTTCTCTTCATCGACTTTGAACGAGTTCACGCCGACAATGAGCTTCTTCTTCTGTTCGATCGCAACCTGGTATTTATAGGCGCTGTCGGCGATTTCCGTCTGATAAAACTGCTGTTCAATCGCGCGAACAGCCCCGCCTAACGCGTCTACTTTCTGGATGTACTCCCACACTCGTGCCTCAATTTCGTCGGTGAGCGTCTCAACAAAATACGAGCCGCCCAGCGGGTCAATCGTATCAGTCACCCCTGATTCATGGGCAATGATCTGCTGCGTCCGGAGCGCAAGGCGCACGGAATCTTCCGTTGGAAGAGCGAGCGCTTCATCGCGTGAGTTGGTGTGAAGAGATTGACAGCCTCCGAGCACAGCGGCGAGAGCCTGCAGCGTCACTCGCACGACGTTATTTTCGATTTGCTGTGCCGTGAGCGTCGATCCACCTGTCTGAGCGTGGAAGCGCAATTTCATCGATTCTTCATTTTTCGCGCCGAACCGCTCCTTCATGATCTTCGCCCAGATCCTCCGCGCTGCCCGGAACTTTGCCACTTCCTCGAAGAAGTTATTGTGCGCATTGAAAAAGAAGGAGAGCTGAGCACCGAACGTATCGACGTTCAATTTCCTTTCAACGGCCGCCTGAACGTACGCGATCGCGTTCGTCAAAGTGAACGCGAGCTCCTGGACCGCTGTCGATCCTGCCTCTCGGATGTGGTAGCCGCTGATCGAAATCGTATTCCATCGCGGGAGATTTCGGCTGCACCACTCGAACACGTCGGTGACGAGACGCATCGAGGGGACGGGCGGGAAAATATGCGTCCCGCGCGCGATGTACTCCTTCAGAATATCGTTTTGTATTGTCCCTGAGATTTGTCCCAGGTCGGCCCCCTGCCGTTTTGCGACAGCTACATACATGCTCAGAAGAATCGCCGCGGTTGCATTGATCGTCATCGAAGTCGTTACTTGGTCGAGTTGGATGCCGCTCAAGAGCGCCTCCATGTCGGCAAGCGTATCGATTGCGACTCCCACCTTTCCGACTTCTCCTTCTGCAAGCCGGTGATCTGAATCGTAGCCCATCTGCGTCGGGAGATCGAATGCGACAGAAAGCCCTGTCGTGCCATGCTCAATGAGATAACGGTAGCGCTTGTTCGATTCTTCGGCTGTCCCAAAGCCGGCATATTGCCGCATCGTCCAATGCCGGTTTCGATACATCGCAGGATACACGCCGCGGGTGAACGGAGGCTCTCCGGGCAGACCAAGCTTCGACAGGTAGTCCACATCGGAAGGAAGATAGATCCGCTCGATTGGAATACCTGAATCTGTTTCGAAAGAGTCCTCCCGCTCGGGGAACTTATCCAGGGCGGGAGTGAGACGGCGCTCGTTCCATTCGGAAAGATGATCCTTCAACTCTTTGTCCATCATACACTCCTCAATGGGATCCACAGGATTCACAAAAACGCATACTTATCGGCTGCAGGCAGACTGCGATGTCAGCCGCTGAACTGTCCGATGCGTCACAGCAACCACGAACCCCTCCAAGCCTGCTTCCACAAGCTCCTGCCATCAGTCTGCACAATGACCGCACCCTCAAGATCGGTTCGATGAATTTCAATGCCCAGGTTCCTGAGGCGGGAAATGACAAACCTCGACGGATGTTTGAATTTGTTCAGCTTTCCAACTGAGATCAACGCAACTGACGGATGAACGTTTCGAAGAAACGAATCGCTTGAGCTTGTCGATGATCCGTGATGTCCGACCTTCAGGACGTCGCTCGACAGAAGATCCTTGCAGACAAATTCAAGCTTGTGCTCAACCTCGGTACCGGCATCACCCGTAAGAAGCATTGTTCTGTCGCCGTAGCACAATTTCACGACAAGTGACTGGTTATTCAGATCGCCGCCCCTGTATTCGTGCTCCGGCTGAAGGACAAAGATGCGCGTCGATGGGTCAAATTGCAAGCGCTCCCCGGCATGCACAATCTTTACGGGCACACCCCGTTCGTGTGCTGTTGCAAGGACCTCCTTGAAGATCAGTGAAACGCCGGCGGTATCTGCGACGATAAGCGAGCCGACAGTCAGGCTCCTCATGATCGAGGCGCAGCCACCAACGTGATCGTCGTGCGGGTGCGTGAGGACGATAGCCTCGAGCTTCCGTATCCCCTTTCGTCTGAGGAATGGCACAATCGTACGGTGTCCGGCATCGTCCGGGCCAACGTTCGGCCCGGTGTCAACGAGAAAGCTCCGGCGTCCAGGAAGCTCAATGAGCAGTCCGTCTCCCTGACCTACATCGATCGCGGTGAGTGAAAGCACCGTTGCCGGCTGCGTGAATAATTGCCAGAACACGTCCACGTTCAGCGTCACAAGGATCAGGCACATCGCCGCAAAGCGCATTTTCGGTTTGTGAAGATTGCAGAGGGCAGCCGCCCCCGCGTAGTACACCACTGCAAAGAGCGCCCCCGTGCCCATCGTTTCGACGGTGGCGTATGGAAGGTGCGCACACCAGATCACGAATTTCAGTAGTAGCGCTACGAGAAGGTCGTTCAGCGCCGAGTAACAGGAAGACAACCATCCGCTGACGTAGCTTGCCCCCAGCGTCGCGAACCCAAGCAACGTGTTCAGTCCACTCGCCGGAACGACGACGAGATTTGCGACAATCGAGATCAGCGATACCTGCCCGAAATAGTATGCGCTGAACGGCAGGGTCCCGATCTGCGCCGCGACCGAAACCGCGAAGAGTTTTAGCGTCCCGTCTACGAGCCTGATGCTAGTGATGTTCGCGGGAAGAAGCCTGATAAACGGTTCGAGCTTTGGGTAGAAGTAGACGATTGAAAGCACAGCCGCAAACGAAAGCTGAAATCCGACGTCGAGAATAAAGAGCGGATCCCAGAGAAGCATTGCCAACGCTGCAACAGCGAGTGAGTTGTAGACGTCACCTCTTCTCCCCGCAACGGTACCAAGCAGCACGACCCCCGCCATGATTGTGGCCCTGATCACCGAGGGGCTGAGGCCCGTCATCACCATGTACCATAACAGCCCAATCAGAGCAAGACCGGTTGCCACACGCGAGGAGACGCGCAAGAACCCTATCAGAGAATAGAAGATGAGAGCCACAACGACGACATTCGAGCCGGACACCGCGAGAATGTGGATTGTTCCGGTGTCCATGAACGCCTGCTTCACTTCTGCAGAGAGATCTCCCCGGTACCCGAAGACAACCCCTTTCAGGAAACTCGATTGTTCAGGTCCGTCAAACTCGTCGAAGACATGATAAATCCGACTTTGTGCTCTCGCTGAGAGTTCAGCAAACGTCAGCCAGCCCGATCGCTGAATGAGAATGATGGAATTCGTGTCGCGCACTGAAACAAAACCCTGGATTCCATTGAGCGCGAGATATCTGCCGTAGTCGAATTCACCGGGATTGCGGGCACCGGGCATCGGTTCGAGATAACCTGCGAGCTCGATCCTATCACCGATTCCAAGTGAATCCGGATTGAGCCAGCGAGCCCTGCGGACAATCTGGAGAAGGATCATTCGATCAGTCGATCGCTCCATTGTGCCGCGGCGGATGCATTCGGCGAGAATCGTCAAATCAGATCTCGTGCCATGCCGCACAGGTTCCGATTCCACTCTGCCGCGAATGAACACGCGTTCTCCGAGATATTTCGGCCCCAGGATGTCGTCAAGTATTTGTGCGCGCCTGAGATTGCCGATGATGAATCCCAACAGGACAAGAAGCAGATGAAGCATCGCGACATCGAAGGATTTCCGGCGGATAAGGAAGCGGAGCAACGTCGCCAGGCAAGCAACAACGCAGAACTGGGCCGCCATGCCCGATATCGAAGGATGAATCACCAGCGACAAGGCAATACCAAAGGCGACGAGGAAAACCGCCCTGACGGCGGGTCTCCTGTTCAGAAGAGATGTGTGCATGTGTCAAAGCAGACTGAGAAGCGCTGGCGTAACGTGCACCAGGCTTTTCATGGATGAGCTGATCTTGCGGTGGTCCTTTCCTGCAAGTATGCAGGGGACCGGGTTGCGGGTGTGAGACTTCGTGGATAGATCTTCGATGTTGCCGTGATCGCTCGTCATGATGAGAAGAGAATCATGAAAATCGAACTCTTCCAGCACGCCCCCGAGCAGGCCGTCAAATCTCTCGAGCGTCTCGACAGCGACTGTCATATCCCTACCATGGCCGGCATAGTCGGTGAGCCAATATTCAAAGAGCGTAAAGTCGTGTCGCGAGGCGAGGTTCCAAAGATGCTTGCCGGCTTCATGAGGTGTGACGATAGGAAGATCGGGGTATCCAAGCTCCGGCCAGCGCGCCCGTGTAATATCGGCAGAGACTGATTCATCCCGGCGAAGAGTCTCGGCATTTTCGAGCGGGACTTCAGCATACCTGCACGACAAGGTCGTAACGCTCAATCTTCTTTTTCCGGAGGCAGCATAATCAAAGAACTGTTTCGGGAATGCGTTCGCGAAGCAAACCGAATATCCCGACGTCTTGTACTGGCGGAAAATGTTCTTTGACTCGATCAACGGATGAAGCGGCGTTGCCGGATAAGGTCCGAAGTGCTGCCCCATGAGACGGGCGGCATTGACGCCCGTGAACAGAGTGGCCTGACCTGTACCGCTCTGCGGCAGGCCGCGGACGCCAAGCGTGGCGTTGAGCGGGATGCAGGCAGCTCTCGATGATGTGATCCTCCGGCGACTGAGATGCGGGATTTGCCCTTCAAGGAGTGACTGCAGATGAGGCAGTCGGGCCCGTACGATCGGATTCACTTCCGGATCGGCTTTTCCATACCCTACGCCATCAAGAAAGAGGAACAAAGTCCTCACACAAGCACCCCTTCATCACACGTTGTTCTTGCTCTCAACCATCACAGTGACCGGACCGTCATTGATCAGTTCCACGTCCATCATCGCACGAAACACCCCCGTATGAACACGATCAGGACCAACCGATGATTTCAAACGGCCGACAAAATGCAGATAGAGGGATTCCGCCACGTCCGGAGCTGCGGCTTCGCTGTAGCTGGGGCGGTTCCCCTTTCGGGTGTCTCCGTACAGCGTAAATTGCGAGACGACCATGATGGAGCCGTTGACATCCCTCACTGACAGGTTCATTTTCCCCTGTTCATCCTCGAAAATGCGCAGGGCGATGCAGCGATCAGCCAGATACTCAGCGTCCTCGCGCGTGTCTCCCTCCTTGACACCAAGCAGGATCAGCATGCCTTGCCCGCTGGAGCTGTGCAATGCTCCATTGATGGTGACAGATGCACGCTTCACACGTTGAATGAGAGCTCTCATCGTATCCCAACTCTTGCTGCCAACAAGACACGTTGGCTTCGCTCTAGAACTTATCTCAAAGACGCTTATTGACGACGAAAGAATGTCCCGCCAGGCTCCACCGAAGAATCGGCGGACGCGCGCAGAGAATCAACAACTTAATATTCTCTTTGCGGATTCGCGTCTTCGTGCCGAAGGCATCACTTTCCCGAAGGGGTCCTTTGGACCTTTGGACCTTTGGACCTTCGGACGTGACGTGAGTATTTTTGAGATGGCCTTTAGGAAAGTTTCCCCGATACTACCCGAGGGATTCCCTGCAGGTCCTTCGTGACAGAAATATCCGCATAACCGGCTTTGCGGAAGATCGATGCAACCTCCTCAGACTGATCATATCCAACTTCGACCAGCACTGAGCCTCCTTCCAGAAGAATGTTCTTTCCAATCTCTCCGATGCGGCGGTAGAACTTCAGCCCATCCCCTCCATCTGTCAGTGCCTCTCTGGGCTCGAATGCTCGGACATCTTCTGCGAGCTTCTCCCACTCACCGACAGCGATGTATGGTGGATTACTGACGAGCAAATTGAATGTCTTCGTTTCAAAATCGACGAGCGAATCGAACACGGATCGCTCCACGAAACGAGTCCTATCCGCGACCGAATGCTTTTCTGCGTTCATGCGCGCGACGTCGATCGCGTCCTTATCCTTCTCAATCGTGGCGACGTTGATCCTCCGGTCCAGCTTTGCGGTTGAGACGGCGATATTGCCGCTCCCGGTGCCAACTTCAAACATGGAGAGACCGACGCCCTGGGGAACACGGCTTGCAACGAGAAGAATCTGCTCCACGAGCGTTTCGGTTTCAGGCCTTGGTATCAGCACTCGCGGGTCCACATGAAATTGCATTCCCATGAACCCGGCGGATCCAACGATGTACTGAACCGGTTCGTGATGAAGTCTCCGCTCAAAAAGCGCTTTGAACGCTTTGAGTTCCTCCTTCTTCAGCGGCTGATCGAAGTGCGTGTAGAGATCGATGCGTTGGAACTGGAGCGCATGTGACAGCAGGAGTTCAACAGTCAGCCTTGCTTCGTCAAACCCGTGGCGTTGAAGGTGATCGATCGAGAACTTCATCAGGTCCCGGATAGTCCAAGACTGAAAGTCCTGATGAAGCGTCATGAGCGGGGAGAGCGTTTGGATTTGGGACGAGCGGCCTTCTTTAGAGCGGCCTTGCCCGACTTCGCGGGTGATTTCTTCGCGACGACTGATTTCGAGGATCGTTTCTTTGTAGACCCCGGTTTCCGGGCCTTTCGGGGAGCCTGAGCTGCCGGTTCCTTCTCCGTTTCAGTCAGGGCTACCTCGAGCTCTTTCATTTTCTCCGGAGAGAATGTGCTCTTCACTTCCCGCTGGAGCTTCTGGGTCCGGGCGAGGATTTCGAGGAGTTGGTCCTCCGTCTCCTGGTCTCCCTCGGGTCTGCGCGCCCACGCCTTCGTGAGGGCGTCCATCGTCATGTCGACTTTGCGACGGATCAGATCTCCGAGGACTTCGGGCGTCAATTCGACACTCCGAAGCTTCACACGATCGCCGGAGTAGAATCCAAGCGTCTCGAGTTCTTCCTTCTGTTCCGATTCCTCAGGCAAGGTTTCATCTGACGACTCGCCGTGCTCATCGACCGTCGGCATGAATTCAAACCTCGGGTCGCCCTCCAGAAGAGCTGTAAAATCGGGAAGCGCAGGAATTTCGAATCCCTGCTTTTTCCCCTGCCGTTCCACGGCAGCCCAGATCTTCTTGATTGGAACGATGACATCCTTGTCAGACGCCAGAATGCGTTCAGCTTCATTCAGACAGCGCTCGTACACTCAATCCTCCGGAGAGAGGCATGGAAACTTGAACTGCGGAAATGTATAACTATTTGGAGGAAAGCGCAAGCAACGGGATTTGCAGATCGATCGCGCATCGCTCGCCAGGGAATCCGAGGACACAAAACAACTGCGGGTCGACCATTGTCGACCCGCAGGAGATCATGAAACTACTGTCTAGCGACTCACTTTTTCTTCTTCATCTTGTCAGCAAAGAGCTGAGCAGATTTCTCGATGTCATAGCCAACCTTCGGCATGTACGATCCGCCGAATTTCTCGACCATTGACTTGAGCGTATCGTACGCGTCCGCGCTGCAAAAGAAAATTGGCGTCGACTTATTGACACCTTCCCTGCGCGCAAGCTGCAGCAATGCGATTCCGGGAAGATGCCCCTTTAGATGGGTGTCTTTAAAGTCGTTGTCGAGAATAATGAGGTTAAAAAGTTCGGATCTAATCTTTTCCCACGTCTCAACGCTCGTCGCCGTCTCGACGATGGTGATTTCATCTTCCAGGATCGCCGTACACACCTCGAGCGCAAATCCGTGAGATTTGCGTTGTCCGTCATCGTCATCTGCAACCAGGACTTTGTAAGGCATCAGGAGATTTTGATCAGGGAAAACAAGATTTCAGTGCTTAAAACGTACGATTTTTTCAAAGTAAAAACAACCCAGAGGAGTCGCATCAGTGCGTGCTCATCTCGTTTTGTGCGCGGGAATACACAAGTGTTCCTCCAACGAACGTCTTCTCGACGACTGTCCCAGGAATCTCTTTCGCGTCAACCCGCATGATATCTTTCGACAAAACGATAAAATCGGCAAGCTTATTCCTTTCAAGCGAACCGTTGAGGTTTTCCTGAAATGCCGCAAATGAAGCCCAATTCGTGTAAGCTTTCAACGCTTCCTCTCGTGTCATTTTTTGCGAAGGATACCATCCATTTGAAAACGACGCAGTATCCCGAATGCCCGACTGGGAAAGTTGAAAATACGCCTTGACATCCTGCGCATTGTTCGGCCTCCCCTGCAAATCCTGCCTTGTGACAGCGGCATAAATTCCAAGAATGGGATTTGGACTTTCAACCGGAAAATCCGAACCTCCTGGTATGATTACGCCCGTCTCAAGGAGAGACCGCCAGGCATATGCGCCCAGAATTCTGGAAGGACCAAGTCTTGCTTCTGCCCAGTACATGTCTGAAGTGCAGTGAGTCGGCTGCATGCTCGGAATAACGCCCAGTTGCTTGAACCGGGGGATGTCTGTAAGGGACAAGATTTGTGCGTGTTCGACTCTCAACCGATGGTCAACAACTGGATGATTTTTCAGCGCTGCCTCGTAAACATTGAGGATGATGTTGTTGGCCCTGTCGCCAATTGCGTGCGTGCATACTTGAAATCCATTCGCGAGCGCTTCGTCCACTGCCTGACGGAGTGACTTCTCATCCGTGACAGTCAATCCCCTGTTTTCGGGATCATCGCTGTACGGCTCAAGCAGCGCTGCCCCTCTTGAACCAAGCGCACCGTCCACATAAAGTTTAATCGCCCGAACCCAAAGCCGGTTGCCCCCATAACCCAACAACATGCCTTTTGGCTGGTTGGAGCCCACCTTCTTCGTGTATTCATCCCATGTGTCCCCCAAACCATCAATCGCCGCGTACACCCGGAAAGGAAATTCCTTCCTATCGATGAGTCCTTTGTAAACCTCGATCTCCTTTGAATCTACTCCCATATCACCGATACCTACAACGCCATACTGGAGACACTCCCCGATGGCCAGCTTGATAGCCTCCTCCGATTCCTTCACTGTCGGTGGTGGAAGATACTTGAAAACCAGCGCCATTGCGTTGTCGACGAGCACACCTGTGGGATTTCCTGCACCATCGCGAACAATCTTGCCTCCGGGAGGATCCTGAGTTTCCTTGGTAATGCCAGCGATGTCGAGTGCCTTCTGATTCACCCACGCAGCGTGTCCATCCACCCGAGAAAGGTACACGGGATTATTCGGAGAGATCTTGTCGAGAGTCTGATGTATCGGAAATCGTTTCGTTGGCCAGACATTCTGGTCCCAACCTCTTCCTCTGATCCATTGCCCGGGATCACTCTTCCTGGCTCTTTCCAATACTCGTTCTGCAGCAGCCAGTTCCGATGGAGTTTCCAGAACATTAACCGTGATTTTTGCGATCCCGAGGCTCATGAGATGTGCATGAGCATCGATAAAGCCAGGCATAACCGTTTTTCCTTCGAGATCCACCTTTTGCTTCGCCTTCACCCGGTGCCCAACCTCCTCAATGGACCCAATTGCTACAATCCGGTCCCCCCTGGTTGCCATTGCTTGTGCAACATTCATCGAGTGATCCATTGTGTAGATTCTACCGTTGAAGTAGAGAACATCCGCAGGCTCAGGTACAGTGTGAAAGAACAGGTAAATGCAAAATGCAACACAGATGACAAATAGCAGGAACCATGCCAGTTGAGTGTTCATAATCATCTCGGAATGAATGCTCGGGTTGTTTGGATTGATGAGGTCATCATTGAAGCCTGAAGTTGCAGACAAACCGTGGACAGGTGCCACGCGAAGAGAGACGGGCAACTACAAATACGCACGGAGCCCGATGGTCGCTGAACGATTCATGAGAGAAGCAACTCCAGTGCGAGAATTGTCTGAAACAAAACTTGAAGGCAAGAGCCAATTTACTGTGCCTGACCAGTAATTGCAACCGAAAATCAGTTTGTCATCTGTGACATCCCGGACTCCTCCTTTCGTGTTGCCTCGCGCAGTTGTGTTTGCTCATCCTTCCTCCAGAAAGGAGGAAACCCGACACCGGATCGATGGCCTGCTTCATAGGCTCTTGATCGCGTCGAGGATCAATCGCCTTCTGTCATTCGACAACTCCCTCCTTTGTCCTAAGTGCCAGCCTCAAAGGGAATCCACTTTCTTCGTTCTCCCGGCCTGACGAAATGTCCGTAGACACACGACTGTCTATCCTCTTTCCGCTGCCAAAATGGATATCAGGCCAAACGTCAACCAAATCCTCATCCAACAGGCTTAATCTATTGGGAGGAAACGGACTTGACAAGTCGCTCAACAATCCATATCTTCCCCCTGCCTTTCGCAAAAACAAGCCAAAGACAGCAGATATTAGGGAAACGACTTGTCCAATGCATACAGATCTCCTGGCACAAACACTCCCCTTTGTTAAGAGTCACACTCATCAGGCAGCGCTGCCTCTTTCGGAATGGAAGTTGAAAGAAGGTGACATCCCGAATGGCGGCGCACCATCTCTTAACGACAATGCCTGGTGGAAGTACACAATCCCTGCCCCATGGGGCGGATACGACAAGACAGTTTGGTTCCGCTCGAGAGTGACGATTCCCGAGGAGTTTGCCGGTAAACGGGTTGGACTTCTCATTGATCTCGCGGATGCACTGCTCTACGTCAATGGAAAGCCGTATCAGGGAATCGACAAGAACCATCAGGAAGTTCTGTTGACCGAGAAGGCCAGGACCAATCAGACGTTCCTTATTGCTATTGAAGCGTACAGCGGCAGGAAGAAGGAGCTCAGCACTTTCAATTCCGCACATCTCGTTGTCATCAATCCGATTGCGCGTGCTCTCCACAACGGCCTGACGGCTCTCCACGATCTGGAAAAGCTTCTCGGTCCTTCTTCACCTGAGACCAAAGAAATAAAGGAACTCATACGGCAGACGCTTATCTTCCTGAAGTATTTCAAACCCGATGGCGAAGAATATCCCAACGCCATTGGAAGAGCTTATAATTTCCTCACCAGGACCCTCGACACAGATTACAAGACATCGATCCCGGGGCTGGTTCACCTCGTTTCGCAATCTCACATTGATGTTGTCTGGCTGTGGCGGCTGCGCGAGACGCGCAAGAAATGCGCCCGTACTTTTTCCACCGCGTTGAGATTGATGGAGGAGTATCCCGAGTTCAACTACAGCCAAAGTCAGGCTTTCCTTTACCAGATGACTCAGGACAAATACCCTGAGATTTTCAAGGAAATCAAGCAGCGCGTTGCCGAGGGACGATGGCTCGCCATTGGCTCGACGTGGGTCGAGCCGGACTGCAACATCCCGAATGGCGAGGCCCTTGTACGGCAGGTGCTTTACGGCAAGCGTTACTTCAAAAACACGTTTGGTGTCGAGTCCGACATCCTTTGGCTGCCCGATACGTTCGGCTACAGTTGGGCGCTGCCGCAGATCATGAAGAAGTCAGGGATCAAGTTCTTCTTCACAACAAAGCTGACCTGGAACGACACGAACCAATTCCCGCACAACACGTTCTGGTGGCGCGGGATCGATGGGTCCAAGATCCTGGCTCACATCCCGCCGGTCGGGCTTGAAGGAACCGTTGCTCCAAAGGACTTGAAGAAGAGTTGGGACGTCTATCGAGAAAAGGAGCTGGTCCCTCACACCATTCAAACATTTGGTTTCGGAGACGGAGGGGGCGGCCCAACATCTGAGCAGCTTGATACGGCCCGCATCGTAAAATCAATCACCGGGCTGCCTGGTTCATCAATCTCCTCCGTTGGCGATTTTTTCAAAGCGATCGAGGAACAATCAAAGGAACTCGAAACCTGGGGGGATGAACTCTATCTCGAGAAGCATCGAGGCACGTTCACAACGCACGGCTGGGTCAAGAGAGAAAATCGGCGCTCGGAAGCTCTTCTCTATACGACTGAACTGCTCGGCGTACTCGGGATGCTGGTTGGTAACAAGCCTCCCTCCCGGAAGTATCAGCAGCGAATCATCGAGGAGGCCTGGAAAAAACTTCTCGTGAATCAGTTTCACGATATTGTCCCGGGGACTTCTATCACAGAGGTCTACGACGATGTAAGGACAGACTTCGAAGAACTACAGCTGTCCTGCCACCAAGTGCAGGAGCAGTCCCTGACCGGACTGGTGGCACGAGAGGACAAAAAGAAAGCCGGTAAAGAATTTCATTTTTCGATTTTCAATCAACTCAGCTGGGAACGCAGTGAATACGTCGTCCTTGGGGTTGAGTCGCAGGAAAAGACATTCACCGTTACTGATTCGAGCGGACGTGCCATCGAACACCAGATTCTCGGGAGACGTAAAGGAGTTCTTGAGATTCTTTGCCATATCGAGCACATCCCGCCGCTCTCGTTCTCAACCATTCTCGTGACTCCTTCAGGCTCCAAGCCGGCAGTCGCAGAGCCCTGGAAGATGACGAATCGCCTCGTTGAAACGCCGAGATATCGTGTCCGGTTCGATTCTCGTGGAGGCATTTCATCCCTTCACGACAAGGTACTCCGGCGTGAGCTTGTGGCAAAAGGAGCCCGGCTGAACCAGTTCCAGGCATACAGGGATGTTGCGAAGCAGTGGGAAGCCTGGGATATTGAGGCAGATTACACGAATCGTCCGCTGGATCTGTTCAAATTCGACAAGATGAAGATTACGGAGCAGGGGCCGCTCCGCGCGACAGTCCGCGTTGAGCACAAATCCGATTCCGGCTCCCGGCTCGCCCAGGAAATTCACTTCTATCACAAGACACCGCGCATCGACTTCGAGACTTTCGTGATCTGGAAGGAGCGGCAGACTCTCCTAAAAACAGCATTCCCGCTCAACGTCAAGACGCATGATGCGACATATGAGATCCAGTTCGGGGCCTTGCAGCGGACGACGAGGGCAGTCGACAGCGTCCAGAAGGCGAAATTCGAGATACCGGCTCAACAATGGGCTGATTTGTCCGAGCAGAAATTCGGAGTGAGTTTGCTCAACGATTGCAAGTACGGATACGATGCGTCCGAGTCGACTCTTCGACTGACGCTCCTCCGCTCTCCTCATTATCCGCATGCACTCGAGCCTTGGAGGCTGAACGACGACCGTGTGACGGACCAGGGTGAGCACGAGTTCACCTACTCCCTCTACCCGCACCAGAAGGACTGGCGAGAGGGCGGGACGATGCACCGGGCGCGCGAGCTCAATCAGCCGGTCCTGATTCGTCCGGGCGATGCTTCATCGATTCCACCGCTGTTCACCGTGTCGGGGAACAACATCCTGATTGACAGCATCAAAAAGGCCGAGGATTCCGACGATGTCATCATCCGGCTTCACGAGGCGTTTGGACAGTCAGTGAAAACGACGATGAGCTTCGGCGTTCGCGCCGAGGCAATCAGTGAATGCGATTTGATGGAACAGGAGATCGCACCACTCAAGCTGGCGAAGATGAAACTCGCTCTGAAGTTTTCCCCCTTCGAAATCAAAACGCTCAAGGTGAAGTTCAGGGCGAAGCGCTAGGCCGGAGTCAAGGATAAGGTACAAAAAAGAACGGGCGAGGAAACTCGCCCGTTCTCGTTTCAGGATCCTGCGGGATGTTACTTCAGCAAAGTGGCCGGATCGAGGTTCGGGGCCTCGATGTCCTTGAAGTACTTTACCGTGCCAACCTTCAGTTCGAGCGTTGCTTCGTCATCTGTGACGATGATGCCGTGCGGATGCAGCTGCAGGGCGCTGACCGTCCACATGTGGTTCACGCCGCCTTCGACCACATTCGCGAGTGCTCGGGCCTTTTTGTATCCGTTAATGATGATGAGAACTTCCTTCGCATCCAGTACGGTTCCGACGCCGACAGTCAGGGCAGTCTTGGGGACTTTGGTGATGTCGTTGTCGAAAAACCGCGCGTTCGCGAGGATGGTATCAAGCGTCAGCGTCTTGACGCGGGTGCGGGATGAGAGAGATGAACCCGGCTCGTTGAAGGCAATGTGACCGTCAGGACCGATGCCTCCGAGAAACAGGTGGATGCCGCCGATCTTCTTGATCCTCGCTTCGTAATCCACACATTCCTTCTCGAGATCCTTCGCGTTCCCGTTCAGGATGTTCACGTTGTCCTTCTTCACGTCTATGTGCTTGAAGAAGTTGTTCCACATGAATGAGTGATAACTCTCCGGATGATCCTCGGCGAGGTTGATGTACTCATCCATGTTGAACGTCACGACGTTCTGGAACGACACCTTGCCGGCCTTGTGCATCGCAACAAGTTCCTTGTAGGTTCCAAGCGGAGATGAACCGGTGGGAAGTCCAAGGACGAACGGTTTCTCAGGTGTCGGATTGAAATCGCGGATCTTGCGGACCACGTACGATGCCACCCATTTGCTGACCAGATCGTAATCAGTCTGTATGATGACTCTCATGTGTGTTTCCTGCCTTCCTTAGTTCTTTTTGTATTTGTTGTAGTACTCCGGCAAGTGCAGCTTGACTTGTTCTTCCAGTTCCTGATCGGTGATGGAGGACATTCTTCCGTCCTTTTCATACTGATCCATCACCCAACGGAAGATCTTTGCCACCTTCATCACGGACAATCGCTCCTCCCCCTTAAGGCCGAGAAACTCGTTGACCCAGAGAGCAACGCCGTCGGAGCCGGACTTATCCGTGATCGCAACGCGTGGCGGACGGTTTAAAAGAGCCGTCGTATCGAAAATATTGTAAATCTGTTCAAATTTCCTCAACCCGCCCGCATGGATGCCAGCCCGGGTCGTGTTGAAATCCTTGCCGACGAAGGGATAGTTCGGCGTAAGCTGTGTCCCAATAACTTTTTCGTAGTATTGTGCCATCTCCGTTATGACCTGGAGATTGACCCCGTTGAGTCCTCCCTTCAGTGCCACGTACTCCATCACCGCCCCTTCCAGCGGTGGATTTCCTGTCCGCTCCCCGAACCCGAAGAGTGTCGAGTTCAGCGCGTTCAGACCGTAAACCCATGCGGAGGCGCCGTTGATGTGCACCTTGTGAAAATCGTTGTGACCGTGCCATTCAAGCCTGTCGGCCGAAATACCGATTTCGTTCCTCAGTCGCCAGATCATCTTCGGGATCGATCGCGGTTCAGCTGCATTCGGATATGACAACCCGAACCCCATCGTGTCACATAACCGAATTTTGACCTTCATGTGATCAGGGACCTGCTCACTGAGCCTTTCAAGCCGTTGCACAAACGGATACACGAACCCCGGGAGGTCTGCTCTTGTGACGTCTTCGAGGTGACAACGCGGACGGACACCGGCTTCAAATGCGGCCTCGACGACTTCCACATATTGATCCATGGCTTGCTTGCGGGTCTGGTTCTGCTTGTGGAAGATGTGGTAATCCGACGACGAAGTGAGCATCCCCGTTTCCTTGAGCCCCATCTCCTTCACAAGCCTGAAGTCTCCCTTGTTCGCACGAATCCATCCTGTGATCTCGGGATATTTCAAATTCAGGTTGCGGCAGGCGTCGATTGTCGCACGGTCATTTTTCGTATAGAGAAAGAATTCAGACTGCCGAATAACTCCGTTTGGACCGCCGAGCCTCGACATCATCTCGTAGAGCGCCACCATCTGCTCAAGAGTGTATGGAGGACGAGCTTGCTGTCCATCTCTGAACGTCGTATCCGTGATGTGAATATCACGTGTCTTGACTTCGTTCGGATCGAATTCAACAGTCTTGCCGTCAATCTCTTCCTTGATCTTCCCTTCAAACTTAATAAGCGGGGGAAGCGTGTACGGAAACACCTCTTCAAGTAGATTGGGGGATGTGATATCCTTCAACTCGTATGTCCTCATTGACACTCCTCCTGTTGTAGTGGCGTCGAGCTCTGGCCGCACCCGAGCAATCTTCCCACGCTCTCCCCCTGGCGCCGGATCGCAGCATGAACTAGACGATGCTTGTTGATATCAGGTTCTTGAATTGTTCTTTCCGTTGTTGAAACGCGTTTCCCTCGGCTACGAGTTTCTGCACCACACCGTTTGTTTGGATGGTCCCGCGAACCGATTCGAAATCCTGTTGCTTGTTCTCGGCGGACTGATCCAGGCCGGAGCCAATCCTGGCAAACGCACCAAATTCCTTTTTTGAGTCTTCAACGATCGTCGACTGGAGTGATGTTGCCGCTGCTTCCCAGTCGTCGGCCACCTTCTGGAGCAGGTCTTTTGTCGCGGCATCGAGCTGGACACCGTACTCCTTTGCGAACGTTTCATACACATACTGCCACTCATCGGCGCGATAGGCATCATACATAGCCTGAAATTCCCCGAGCAGAGCATCGTACGTACGAACAACACCGGAGGCAACACGCGATTCGAATGCGGCCATCCGCTCACGCGGCGTTAGTAGCCCGCTGATATCGGTCCATTCGGCTGACTGCCCGAGCATCGACACAGGTTTCAGCGATATCAGCGCCGACGCCAGGTTCTTTTCCTTTGCGAGCGCTTCCTGTACTCGGGACATTACCTTGTCAAGCAGGTAGCGCGTCACCGCAAGCGCATAGTACCGTGCTCCTTTCTTTAGCATCAGACGGCTGAGCTGGGCTCCACCGTACGTCACGTACGCTTTTTCTTTCGGGACGCTCGTGCTCAGCGCGAGGAGTTCGTCTCTTCCACGCCGCATTTTCTCAACCGTGTACGGCGAGAAGACATCAAACACAATCAGGTCACGCTTCTTCGTCGACTTTCTTCCATCACGTTTTGGCCACTTCTCTCCATCACGCACCGTACCGACAGAAACAAGGTTCATTCCGGGAACAACCTTCGAATTCCCGTCCTCTTCAGAGATATACGAAAACGGCAGGTTCGGGAGTTCAAGATTGGAGTAGTGCTTGCCGATCACGACGCTGAACGCACCGATGTGCGCTTCAAGGAGAAGGTATGAAAACGACCCGGTCTTCGAGCCCCGCTCGAGAATTCCCTGGTGCACCGGCCCGAGCTTGTACATGTGATTGCTCTGGTTGGTTCCGCTACCTGCGTTGTAGAAGGAGAACATGCCGGCAATGAGCAATGTGGATTTGTGATGCGTTACAGTGTACGGGCCGCCAAACAACGAAACCGCTTCGCCATGGAACGCCTCGCAGTTTGCGAAAAAGAGCGAGTTTTCGGCTGAATATTGCTTTCCCATTTTGACAGCCTGCCCCACGAAGGCCTTGTCAAGAAGCGCCCCACTTTCGACCCGTGCTCCCTCCGAAAGGATGAAGGATTTTGCCTGAACACCTTCGCCAATCTCCGAAGGATGTTCGACGCAGCTGTTGATCGTCCCATTCTCCAGGAACTGAGCGCCATGCACGCTCGCCTTCACACCGACATTCACGTTATGGATCGTCCCGCAGTGAACAATCCTTGCATCCGTACAAATGTGTCCTTTGTCCGACTTCGCCTCGTCCGCTTTTGCCTGAACCAATGCAGCGAGGTTTTTCGAAAAGGCCTCGTTGTGGCGGTACATGCCCTGGACATAAGCAACCTGCGACGTGAGGTCATTGAGTATTCGTACGACTCTGCCTCCTCCTTCGTTGATCGTTTCCAGTTCCACCCCGTTGCCAAAGGTCGCGCCGGGGTCGGCAACGAGCGCTGCAACGTCCTGGATCAGCACATTGTTGTCGATCACGTAGTTTGAAATCGCAGAACCGATGTTTGCGATGCGCACGCCATCGCCGATCTCACACGATGCGATCGAGGCCGAATAGAGCCCACTTGGAAGCTCAACGCCATCGACGTTGTGCACGCCATTCGTCGCTCCGACCTTCACCACGCCTGAGAAAATCACATTCTGAATTTTCGACAGATCACATCCCTGCGCAATCATGACCTGCGACCAGTCGGCTGCCGAGCAGCCTTGCGACTCAAGTTTTTTCGTTTGTTCGTTTGTAAGATGATTGTATGTCATAGGAGAACCACGTGTGCTTTCAGTTAGAAGATCGGGGGTGAATCGGTAAGCCACTCACGCAGGTACCATGGTGAGCACCTTCACAAAGTCACCGTGTATCGCAGCAATTGTTAGAGATTCTACCAAAACAGCAACTGAACATCAAGAACAAAACGCCCGCGGGCCGGAGAGAGTTCAGAACTCAGGAAGCGCCATGTTCTCCTTTTCAATGTCCCTGAAATACTTCACGGTTGCAACCTTCAGCTCCATAGTCGCATCGTCGTCACACACAATCATCCCATGCTGATGGAGTTGCATCATCGAAACCGTCCACATATGATTCACTTCGTTTTCGAGTATCCGCTGCAGGGCACGTGCCTTGCTGAATCCGCTAATCACCATGACGACCTCTTCCGCCTCCATGATCGTTCCAACCCCAAGCGTCAGACCTGTCCGGGGAACTTTGTTCACATCATTCCCGAACCAGCGGGCATTCGCTGTGCGCGCACCACGTGTGATCGTCTTTATTCTCGTCCGAGAGGACAATGAGGAGCCGGGCTCATTGAAGCCGATGTGCCCGCTTCGCCCGATGCCGAGGATCTGGAAGTCGATCCCGCCGGCCTTCGCGATGGCTTCCTCGTACTGGCGGCAGTGGCGGGCGACATCGCCCTCGGCCACGTCGCC
>DATJQB010000193.1:0-4615 GCA_035506075.1 Bacteroidota bacterium
CACCGGTCGAGCGTTTGGCGGGTGTGTCTTTTTAGAACAGAGCAGCCGACAGGTAGCCCACAACGGCATCTCTGTCCCCGGTGACATCGCCGGAGTTACAATAGTAAAGCACCTGGGACTTTGTGGCGCCGAGAAGGCGCGCAGCCCGCATCACGGAGACGATCGGACCTCCGCCACAGGCTTCCACGCTTTCCGAATCGAGCTGCGACATCAACTCCCGCTCATCAAATGCTTCCACGCGGTCGATCACGAGCTTGTCCAAATCGACTGCGTCGGCGTATGAGTGGTAATGCGAAAGATCGCTGCTGGCGACAAGGAGCAGGTTTTTGCCGACAGCGGCTTTCGCAATGGCATCACCGAGCGCATAACACGCGGCGGAAGTCTGGTGACCGATAATCATCGGTACACATGAGAACGTACCCAGCACGCGCTGGAGAAAGGGAAGCTGGACCTCAAGGCAGTGCTCGTCGCGATGACCGGCATCGGACCTCTGGATGTACGGGGACGATCGAAGAAGGGACTCCCGGATTTCGGTATTGATCGGCACATCGCCAAGTGGGGTTCGATATGCATCCCCGCCGTAGATCGATACGCCTTCAAAAAACTCCCGGTGGCTCGGTCCGATGAGCAACACGGCATCGTACGTCGCACCAGCCAGTGTTTTGTATGCCGTTGCAGCCGCCAGCCCTGAGTACATGTATCCTGCATGCGGTGAAACAAGTCCACGCACGATTCCCTTCAGGGGCACGGATTCAGCACGATCAAGGAGCCTGTCGACGTGCTTCCGGAGTGTGTCCGGATCTCCGTCGTAGAAAGTGCCGGCGACGGCAGGTTTTCGAGTACCGGGCATAGTGTTCTGTTCAGTTCAGGTTTCCACCGAATTGAGCTTCAGAAAAAACTTCAGAAGTGAACGAATATATTGTAACGCCTTTCTTCCTCCAGGCATCCGCCGGCAGGCCGGCCTTGCGGCATGTCTGACTGAGGAATTGATCACGGTCCCATCCATATTCGGTCGCAACCTGCGGGAGCAACAGCCCGCGCGAATATCCCGCATCGATCACGAGTCCGTGTTTCCCTACAATGATCTCAGAAGCATCGGTCACCTTCTGGAGCGGCGAAAGGACGGAGATCTCGATTTGAATCTCCTTGAACTCATTGGGAGTCAGGGGAAGAAACCTGGGATCATCGAACGCCGCCTTGACGGCTGCATCCTCGATTGTTTCGACGAGCGGGAGGTGCGCTTCGATGTATCCTATGCACCCGCGCAAATCTCCATGGAGATGCAATGTGACAAAAGCGCCACAGCGCTCTTTCAACGCAACGCTGGAATCGCCAATCGCCACCGACTCCTTCACGCCGAGTTCTCTTCCAATGCAAGCCCGCGCTCGTTTGAGAAGTTCCAGTTTCTCTGCTTTGTTCAGATTCATCGAACTCTCCCTGTCCGTGAATGCAAGGTACTGAGGAGCAGAACAACATTCAAGCAACCGAACTGTCAAGTGATGTCGCCGAAGGTGCCTTGCTTATGGGACGGTCGTTCCTTACATTCGCATATCAGAACGGAGCAGAAGCCCGCTATGTCTCTTATGGTTACGATTTCCGGCATCCGTGGCATCGTTGGAACGACGCTGACACCTGAAGTTATCGTGAAGTACGCCGGCGCATACGCAGAGTATTGCAAGCGCGGACCGATCGTCATCGGACGGGACGGCAGAATCACAGGGAAAACGATCGGTCACCTCGTTTCCTCGACACTTCTCCAAATGGGGTGCGATGTCGTTGCAATCGGGGTTTGTTCCACTCCCACCGTGGCACTGGGAGTTCAAATGCACAAGGCAGCCGGGGGAATCTCGATTACCGCAAGCCACAATCCAATACAATGGAACGGACTGAAGTTTTTTGCCTCGAGCGGAATTTTCCTCGACGGAGCCGAGAATGAAGCCATGTGGGCGATCGCCGAACGGGAACAGCGAACGTACGCGACGTGGGACAAGATGGGCAATCATATCGCCGACCCCGGGATGATCGACAGGCATATTGAAAATGTGCTCGCGCTCCCCTACGTCGATGTCGGCACAGTGCAACGCAGGAAGTTCAAGGTTGTGCTCGATTGCGTCAATGCATCAGGCGGTGGAATCGTTCCGAAGCTTCTTCGCGAGTTCGGCTGCGATGTAGTCGAAATGAATTGTGATATGTCGGGCATTTTCTCGCACACACCCGAACCCATCCCGGAAAACTTGACGGAGCTTTCAGCGCGTGTTCGTGATGAACGGGCCGACATCGGCATCGCGGTAGATCCGGACGTTGATCGACTGGTGCTGATTGATGAGACAGGCACGCCCATCGGCGAGGAATATACGCTTGCAAGCGTTGTCAAGTTCGTTCTCTCCAAACACGCGGGATCAGGCAGAGGGCAGGCACATTCCGATCCTCCGATCGTCGTCATCAATCTCTCGACGACACGCGCAATCGATGATATTTGTTCTCAATTGAAGGCTGAGTTGATCCGAACGCCGGTTGGAGAGATCAATGTCGCCAAGAAAATGAAAGAGTCAGGTGCACTCGTTGGGGGTGAGGGCAACGGCGGCGTGATTTTGCCGGCATCGCACATCGGCAGGGACGCTCCTGTCGGCATAGGGCTCATCCTTCAGTACCTCGCCGAATCAGGCAGCACGGTATCCGAACTCAAAGGGAGCCTGCCCCAGTATTCGATCGTGAAAGGAAAGGTCGACCTTGGGAGCCTCAACCCAGACCTGATTCTCACGAATCTTCGCGAGAAATACAGCTCGAAGGGAAAAGCCACGACATCGGATGGGTTGAAGCTGGATTTTCCCGACAGCTGGGTTCACCTCCGCAAATCGAACACGGAGCCGATCATCCGCATCATCGCCGAGGCCGCAGAGAAGCGACAGGCAGATGATCTCGTCACATCCTTCACCAGGGAAATTCTGCAAAGCTAGAGATCACATCCTCGATCACTGTTTCCCCTTCCCCGTCACCACTCGACACCGCCTGTTGTGCGTGTCCTGCCGATTCCCATGTTCAAGGTTCGCGACCTGCTCAAGCTGTCTTCCGTTCCGAAGATTGGTCCTCGGAAAATAAGGGCTCTCATTTCCCATTTTGGAGATCCCGCCGCAGTTCTGTCTGCACCTCCGAGGGAACTCATCAGGGTGCCCGGCATTGAACGAAAGATCGCGTCGAACATCGTTCATCATCGCGGTGCCGACCAATTTGCCGACGAACAACTCCGTCGCCTGAACCGCATCGGCGGCAGAATTGTAACGTCATGGGACCAGGAATATCCCGACCTCCTCAAGAGAACGTACGATCCTCCCCCGCTCCTCTTCGTGCTCGGCAAGCTTTCCGCTTCCGACAAGAACCCCATCGCAATCGTCGGTACGCGTCGGCCTTCTCCGTACGGCCAGGGGGTGACGGAAAGTTTTTCGCGATCACTCGCAGAACTCGGCCTGACCGTTGTCAGCGGTCTTGCCAGAGGCATCGACACAGTCGCCCACTCCGCGACACTTCAGTCGGGCGGAAGAACCATCGCCGTGATCGGTTCCGGGCTGGACATACCATATCCACCCGAGAACAGAAGACTGCTCGACATGATTGCGCAGACGGGAGCCGTGATCTCAGAATTCCCGATGGGTGCGAAACCCGATGCGACAAATTTTCCGCGCAGAAACCGTATCATCAGCGGAATGTCGATTGGCACGATTGTGATAGAATCGGGCGAAGACGGAGGTGCCATGATCACCGCCACGACAGCACTCGATCAGAACCGGGAAGTGTTTGCCGTTCCTGGCGCAATCACAGATCGCCGGAGCGCAGGACCGCACAAGTTGATCCGCGAAGGGAGGGCCAAGCTGGTGCAGAGGATTGAGGATGTGCTTGAAGAATTGGGACCGCAGATGCGCAACCTGATGCGCAGCGAGCGGAGTGCCGAGCCGCAAATCGAGCTGACGTTGTTTGAGAGAAAGGTCCTGAACGTTCTCACGGAACAGCCGATGCAGATTGACGCTGTCGCGGAGGCCGCAGAAACTTCAACGGCCGATGCCCTTGTGAACCTGTTGTCCCTGGAGTTCAAGAATCTTGTTCGTCAGCTTCCGGGGAAATTCTTCATCCGGCTTTGATCAGTGCGGCGTCCGGATCCTAGTGCGACCACCAGTACGTGAACTTCAGCATGAAAATATTGTCGGGCCTCGCGCTCCAGAGCCTGCTGAACGAGTGGTTGAACTCGAAATCTCCAAGGTTCTCATTGTCAGACCTTGATTGTGTCCAGACCAGGTAGAGAGCGGATCCCGGCCGGTATTCCCAACGAAGCACAGCATTCCCCCGGAGTGACTTGAAGCTGAAGTCGGGATCGGAGAAAGAGTACGGTTCTGACGGTCCGACCCCGTCCGCATCGACGATGAAGCTCGACGACGAACCCGGAGTCCCCGGCTGAAAAATCAACGTGGAGCCCTCGCGCCCAAAATATCCAAATTCGAACGTCCTGGGCCGACGAAGCTGTTTGAAGTTCCTGTACGCCCCGGATGAAATGAGAGGTTGGGCGAACACCTGGAGACTCAACTCCGGCGAGAATGTCCAGTTGAGGCGGATGTTTGCAGAAAGG
>DATJQB010000194.1:0-3548 GCA_035506075.1 Bacteroidota bacterium
GGCAAGAAAATTCCGCAGGATTTGCTTGCCATAATCTGTTGCGATCGATTCGGGATGGAATAGAACTCCGAACGTTGGGTACTCCCTGTGCCGCACCGCCATGATTGTTCCGTCTTCGGTCCAAGCTGTAATGTCAAGGCACATCGGAAGCGTCGGGCGTTCAACGATCAACGAATGGTAACGCGTGGCGAGAAACGGGGAGGGAATTCCGCTGAAAAGATCGCGCCCGTTGTGATGGATTGAAGAGGTCTTTCCGTGAAAAATCGCAGCGGCTTTAATGACTCTCCCTCCGAGCGCTTCTCCGATTGCCTGGTGACCCAGACAGACCCCGAGAATCGGGCAGGTTTTGTGAAGGCCCCGGACAACATCCTCCGTAATCCCTGCTTCTGAGGGGGTACACGGACCGGGCGAGAGAATGATCTTCGAGGGGTTCAAGGTCCGGATTTCCTCGATCGTACTCCGATCATTCCGGACGACTTTCAGTTCATCCCCCATCTCCCCGATGTACTGGACAAGATTGTACGTGAACGAATCGTAGTTGTCGATTACAAGGACCATTCAGGCCCTCCCCTCAAGGGAAGAAGCGCCCCGGAGCTGATCCAGCGCCTTCAGGTTTGCCCTGAGCTTCTCCAATGTCTCTTCATACTCCCGTTCCGGGTTCGAGTCGTACACGATGCCTGCCCCAGCCTGAAACCGGAGCAGATCCCCGCTCGTCACCATCGTCCGGATCGCGATACACGAATCAAGGTTTCCTGAGAAATCAATATATGCAACGGAGCCCCCATAAACGCCGCGACGAACAGGCTCAAGCTCTCCGATGATCTCCATTGCACGAATCTTTGGCGCGCCTGTCAGTGTACCTGCGGGGAAGCAGGAAAAGAGCGCGTCGATCTGCGTGAGGTCGCTTCTGAGTCTGCCCCGCACATTCGTTACGAGGTGCATGACATGCGAGTATTTCTCCACCGTCATGTACTCTTCGACTTGCACCGACCCATACGAACAAATCCTGCCAAGGTCGTTGCGTCCAAGGTCAACGAGCATCAGGTGCTCGGCCCGCTCTTTCGGATCAGCCAGCAGCTCCTTTTCAAGGCGTTCGTCCTCTTCTCTTGTGACGCCGCGGCGGCGCGTACCGGCGATCGGGCGCGTCTCCACAACACCGTCATCCACCCGGACCAGCATCTCGGGCGACGCACCGATGATCTCGAAGTCCTTGCAGCGGAGAAAATACATGTAGGGGGAAGGATTGATCATCCGCAGAGATCTGTACAGATCGAATGGATCAACCTGGGCATGTTGTTCCAACCGTTGGGAGAGCACGACCTGGAAAATGTCTCCGTCGACGATGTAATCGCGCGAGCGCTCCACCGCTGCGCAGAAGTCCTCCTTGCTCGTGACGGAGCGCATGTCTCCATGCACCACCGCCGAGTTCAGGTCCGCCGTCACAGGAGCACGCATCAGGTCTTTGAGTTTCGCGATTTCATGGATGGCTTTCGCATACTCTGCCCGCATCGTTGCATCGGAGCGATCACCGTCGGGAAGATAAGCGTTCGAAACAAGAAACATCCGCCGGCGCAAGTTGTCGAACACAAGGACGACATCGTAGAAGAGAAGCATCGCGTCCGGGATCTCCAGCTCATCCTGCGGCAGGACGGGAATATCTTCGACAAGCTGGACGCTCTCGTAGCCGAAGTATCCTACTGCACCTCCCGAAAGCCGCGGGAGCCCGGGGCTTCGGACCGTTCTGATGTGGTCGAATATTTTCTTGAGCGCTGCAAGCGGGTGCTCGTCCTTCGAAACAAGAGTCGGGAGAATCCGAACATCATCGTGATACGCCTCCAGCGAGAACTTCCTGCCCCGGATCGTGAAATTCATGAACGGGTTGAAACCGATGAACGAGTAGCGGCCAACCTGGTCCCCTCCTTCTGCACTTTCGAGGAGGAACGAGTAGGGACTCTCGTGCTGGATCTTGAGATAGACAGAGACCGGGGTCTCGGTGTCTGCCATCAGCGTCTCGTACACAGGGATGACGTTCCCGTCAGCACTGAGCTTCTTGAATTCTTCAAATGTCGTCATTCATTCCCCACGGCATCCTATACCTCGGCCGACGGCCAGAAAATCTGACATGCATCTCCCTCATACTGCTGGACCAGCCGGCGGAATTCGTCCGGAATCATCCTCGGCCTGTTTGTTTCAGGATCGAGCCAGACATGAACAGCGACATTGGTCGATATGATCTGACGATCGCTGATCCGTTCCATGAATCCCTCGATCACGAAGCTCGTGTTCTTCACAACTGAGATTCTGGAGTAGACGTTGAGCGATTCGTCAAAAAACGCGGGCGCGCGATAGTCGATCTCATTCCGGACAAGAACGACCTTTCCGTGCCCCTGGATGGATTTCATATCCACCGTCGCCCCGATGTGCTTCAGATAGTCAATGCGTCCCACCTCGAAGAAACGAAGGTAGTTCGTATTGTGGACGATCCCCTGCCAGTCCACCTCATAGCTGCGGACACGGAGCTGAGTCACAAATTTGAACTGTTCCTTCTGCATCATTTAACCGTTGTCGCTACAATCTCCGCGGCACGGGCCACCTGATCGGCTGTCACATCGAGATGCATGACCGCCCGGAGTGACGTGTAGTTTGCGTCGGTGCAGAGAACATTGTTCGACTTCAGGGTTTCCAGAATCGCCGCTGTCGATTTTCCTGTCCGCGCAATATCGAAGACGACGATGTTCGTCTGCACGTACTCAAGATCGACGCCAATGAGAGGATTGGAGGCAATGCGTTCGGCGAACAACCTGGCCTTGAGGTGATCCTCTTTCAGCCTCTCGATGTGGTGATCGAGCGCGTACAGAGCGCCGGCAGCGATGATCCCTGCCTGCCGCATTCCACCTCCGAGGATTTTCCTGAATCGTCGCGCCCGCGTGATGCTTTCTTCGGATCCTACAATGGCCGATCCGATCGGGGCTCCGAGCCCTTTGGAAAAGCAGACCGACACCGTGTCAAAGTACCGGGCGTACTCTTTCGGGGAAATCCCCGTAGCCACGGAGGCGTTCCAGAGGCGCGCTCCGTCGAGGTGCATGCGCAGACCTTTTTCCTGCGCGAAAGCATGGATTTTCTGTATCTCCTCAAGCGGATAGATCGTTCCCCCGGCACGGTTGTGTGTATTTTCGAGACAGATCAACCGCGTCCGCGGCATGAAATACGCAGACGGCCGTACAGCCGGGGCAAGCTGCTCGGCGCGGAGAACTCCGCGCTCACCGACAATCAGGTGAAGTTGAACGCTGGAGAGTATCGATGGGGCGACTGTTTCATAGTTGAAGATGTGCGATTCCTTTTCGACGATCACTTCGTCGCCGGGCTGCGTGTGTGTGTTGATGGCAAGTTGATTTGACATCACCCCGGAGGGAACGTAGAGAGCGGCCTCTTTCCCCAGCAACGCGGCCACCCTTTGCTGCAGGAGGTTTACTGTCGGATCTTCTGCGAAGACATCGTCGCCAACGGGAGCCGATGCCATCGCCTGGCGCATCGCTTCGGTGGGTTTC
>DATJQB010000195.1:0-20004 GCA_035506075.1 Bacteroidota bacterium
GTGCAGAACGCGATGACCGGCCCTGATACGTCCGTGAGCGGCGGCATCGTTGCTGCAGGTACCCTGTTGCTTCTGAATGCCGCTGTGAATCAAATTGTTTGGCGCAACAAGAAGGTAAGGAAGCTGGTTGAGGGATCACCCACGCTGCTCATCCGTCATGGGAAGATTCTCAAGCAGAACCTCGAGGTCGAAAAACTGACGGTAGAATCGCTGACGCAGGCCCTTCGCGAGCATGGTGTGGCGTCGGTCTCCGATGTGAGCGTCGCAGTGCTTGAAATTGATGGATCGATCAGCGTGCTGAAAAATGACGAAGTTCCCCCGACTGACCGGCCGCATCGGCATTTTCGATTCATTGGACGAAAGAACAACTGAAACCGGTCGGACAGATGCGGAGGCAAAGGAAGCTGCAAGAACTTGGGGTCGGTGAGCAGTTCCGCAGCGGCCGTCGTCCATATGCAGAGCGTGAATCGTGGCAGGGATTCCATTGAATCAATGTGAGGAGGGGCGTATGAAGACAATGGCGTTTACGCTGAGCGTCTCGATACCGGCGAAGCCGGCTGATGTTTTCGCGGCACTTACGGATTCAAAGCTGATCTCGACCTGGGGGGGCCAGAAAGGGAAGGTTTCGTCAAAGGTCGGCGGAACGATGGAGATGTTCGATGGCTGGGTGAAGGGAAGCGTCGTGAAGTTCGTCCCGGCCAGGAAGCTCGCCTACACCTGGCATCCGTCGGATTGGCCCGAGTTTGATGGAGAGTCACTCGTGGAATACACGTTCGCGGCCTCGGGGAAGGGGACGAAAATTGTGCTGCGGCATTCGGGCTTTCCAAATGAATCGGAAAAAAAGAACCACAGGAGCGGCTGGAAAGAGTTCGTCTTTGACCCGCTCAAATCATATTTCGCAACCTGATGCAAGAAAGGACACTCAGCACCATGAAGCGATCTGTTCTCTTCTGGACTCTCGCCGTGATCGTCACACTGGTTTCACTCGTTTACCAGCGTGTAACGGGACCATCGTATCCGGTTTCGGGTAAGGTGCAGCTGAACGGCAGAACAATTCCGTTCAGGCTTGACCGCAGTCATCCTGGTCCGACCAACGCCGTCGTTGAAATAAAGACGGGTGATTCTTCAATCGCGGGGATCATGAGCTGGAAACGGCACAAGACAGACGATCCGTGGGTGGATGTCCGGATGATATACAAGAACGGAGCCCTGCAGGCGGAGCTTCCGCATCAGCCGGTCGCCGCGAAGCTGCTGTACAGGATTGAGCTGAAGCAGGGAGATCAGCACGTGATGGTGAACGGAGACGAGCCGGTGATTCTCCGGTTCCGCGGCGAAACACCGATCTGGATCATCGTCCCGCATGTGTTTGCCATGTTCTGTGCATTTCTTTTTTCCGCACGCGCAGGTCTGGAGTTCTTCAGCAAGGAGCCGAATTTCAGGAAGTACATGTACGCCACATTGGGATGCCTGGCGGTGGGAGGTTTCATGCTCGGGCCGTTGATGCAGTACTACTCTTTCAACCTGTGGTGGACAGGCTGGCCGCTGGGAACGGATCTTACGGACAACAAGACTGCAATTGCGTTTCTTTGCTGGCTGATCGCCGCCTTCATGTATCCGCGGTCGAAACAACCAAAACGATGGGCACTTGCCGCGTCGATCATCATGATCGCCGTGTACCTTATACCTCACAGCGTTCTGGGATCGGAATATGATTTCAACAAAGCGGAGAAGCCGGCAAGTCAGACTCAATCACCCCAGTAGAAGGAGGACGCCGTGCGCGTGAGTGTTCTTGGTCGTTCCATGAATCTTGCAGTGTTGCTCCTCGCAGTCTCCGTGCCATTGTGCGCGCAGCAACAGAAGCCGAATCCGGTTACGCCCGAGATGGTGGACCAGGTACAGAAGCTGTTCGGTTTGAACTTCGATGCTGCGAAGCGGGATTCGATGCTCGACAATCTTTCCGAACAGCGTGATGGGTACGAAAAATTACGGGCGATTCAAATTCCGAACAATGTCCCTCCCGCGATTCTCTTCAACCCGATACCTGCGGGATTCACATTTGAGAAGTCGAAGAAGCCCTTCAAGATGAGCCGGCCGGGTGCGGTGCGTATGCCGGCGAACGTCGAAGATCTCGCATTTTCCCCCGTCGGGCAGCTCGCTGAACTGGTAAGAACGCGCAAGGTTTCATCGGAACAACTCACAAGGATGTACCTGAACCGCCTGAAGAAGTACGGCCCGAAGCTGGAATGTTACGTGACACTGACGGAAGAGCTTGCGTTGAAACAGGCGAAGGAAGCGGATAAGGAGATTGCCGCGGGACATTACCGCGGTCCGCTCCTCGGCATTCCCTACGGTGTGAAGGACCTTCTCTCTGTGAAGGGTTACAAGACTACGTGGGGATCGGTGCCGTTCAAGGATCAGGTCATTGACGAGGACGCGACGGTCGTGAAGCGCCTCACATCCGCCGGTGCAGTGCTTGTCGCTAAGTTTACGATGGGAGAACTTGCGATGGGTGATGTGTGGTTTGGGGGAAAGACACGCAATCCCTGGAATTACAAACAAGGTTCAAGCGGTTCGTCGGCAGGATCGGCATCTGCAACCGCGGCCGGACTCGTCGGGTTTTCCATCGGAACGGAAACGCTGGGCTCGATCGTCTCACCGTCGAATCGCTGCGGAACCACCGGCCTGCGGCCGACGTACGGCCGCGTCAGCCGGACAGGCGCTATGGCGTTGAGCTGGTCGATGGACAAGATCGGTCCCATCTGCAGGACGGTGGAAGATTGCGCGCTCGTCTTCAATGTGATCCATGGTCCCGACGGAATTGATCAGACGCTGTACGACGCTCCCTTCAATTACGATCCAAACGTTGATTGGAAGAAGATTCGTGTCGGGTACCTGAAGACCGAATTTGACAGTGTGAAATTCAACAAGCCTCTCAGCGATTCGGTGCTCAGCGTGCTCCGGTCCCTGGGGGCGCACCTTGTCCCCATCGAACTCCCGAAGATTTCCCTGGACGGATTGTCAATCATTCTTGATGCGGAAGCCGCTGCCGCGTTTGACGAGCTCACAAGGAGCGGGAAAGACGACATGCTCGTGCGGCAAGACAAGGGCGCCTGGCCGAACGAATTCAGAAGCTCCCGTTTCATTCCGGCCGTCGAGTATATCCGGGCCAACCGGGTCCGGTACCTGGTGATCCAGGAAATGCAGAAACTCATGAAGGATATCGATGTCTATGTCACGCCGTCGTTTGCAGGGAGCAATCTCCTCTTGACGAACCTCACAGGCAATCCCTGTGTTGTACTTCCTGACGGGTTTTCGAAGGACGGAACGCCGGCGAGCATCAGCTTCATCGGCCAGTTGTTCGGCGAGGCGAAGCTTCTCGCAGTCGCCAAACAGTTCCAGGATGCGACGGACTATCACCTGAAGCATCCGAAGCTCGAAGAGTAAGAGCATCAAATGTACCTCAAAGCCTCCGGGTGCAATCTGGCGTTGATCATCAAATTCAAAATCCCGTTCTGAAGGATGGCGTACGAAGAACCATTCTCTCATAACGTCTTGGCGGTTAGACCGAGAAGGTACATGCCCAAAGCCCAATCGAATTTTGCGAAGATCAGCGACGAAAAAGTAAGGGAGCGAACCGGCAAAAGCTGGAAGCAGTGGTTCAGGATCATCGACGGGCTCGATCTGGAAACGAACGGTCATCGTCACGTTGCGATGACAATGTTTCACAAATACAAGTTGAACGCATGGTGGTCGCAGGCGGTTACCATTCGCTACGAGTGGGAACACGGCCATCGCACAGTGAAGAACCAGAGAGAAGCCACGCCTCATCTCCCCATCTTCAAAAGCAAGCCGTCCAAGAAAGTCGCGCGTTAAGGTGATCCCCATCCATCCTCACACTCACCCCCCGATTCAGGCACGATGGAAGATCATAGCAGCTGGTGTCCTGCTTGCACTGTTTGCATTCGCAGGCTGCAACTCCTACATCACACGGATCGTTTCGCAGTCGCTGGGGAGAATTGGCGAGACCATTCCCTCACCGCCGCACATGATTGCGACGCCGTACCTTCCCAACGCGAACCTCGCCGTTGCCTGGGCGGGTCACGCGACGATGGTGATTCAAATCCACGACAAGATCATCGTGACCGATCCGCTGCTCACGAACACGCTCGGCATGGTTGTGAAGCGGTACGTCAAAACCGCGCTCGACCCGTCGCTGCTCCCAAAGGTCGACGCAACAATCGTTTCTCACATCCATTTCGACCACTTCAGCTATGGGAGTCTGGACATGCTTCCGAAGGGAGGAATTCTCACGATCCCGCTTGGTGCCGCAGACTATACACCGGACCTGGGGTTCAGGAAGGTGGTGGAGATGAAGCCATGGCAGATGGTTGAGGAGGATGGACTGAAAATTACGGCCGTCCCGGTGCAGCATTTCACCGGCCGATACGGTTTCGATGCCGCATGGCTGGGAACACTGGGCTACACGGGATACATCATCCAGTATAAAGAGTTCACGGTTTTTTTCGCGGGCGACACAGGATATAACCCGGAGATGTTCAAGGAAATCGGCCGCCGCTACTCAATCGACCTCGCGTTGATTCCGATAGCTCCCGGCTCGTCGTACGGACTTGGTTCGTACGTGCATGTCAATCCGCGCGGAGCGCTGGAGATCTTCAAAGACGTTCATGCGAAGTACATGGTGCCGATGCATTTCGGAACACTCTTCTACGGTCCGACGACGAATCCAAACGAGTCGCTCGACCTGCTCCGCTCCGTGGCGGCAAGCGAACATCTGTCAGACAAAGTCATCGGACTGGAGATGGGGGAACAGCGAGTGCTGTTCTGATCAACCGTTGGGCTTATGAACTGATCGATCTGGTTCAGCGCAGAAGTGCCTGGCGAACTGCTTCCACTGCCCGATCAACATCGTTCTCGTCTGTCTGCCAGTTGCAAACGGATACCCGCATACACCGTTTACCACGCCATGTTGTTCCGCCAAAAAAAGCCTCGCCCGACCGCAAAACCATTTCAATCACGGCGTCCGTACGCCGGTCGTGATCGGTATCTGTAGCGCCCGGTTTTGGATCCGTATATCGCACGAGCCCCTGATTGATCTGCGGCGTCCACACGAGCTCTGCTCCGGGGAGGGCTCCGATGCGCGTGACGAGCGCCTTTGCATGACGGCATGTGCGGCTGATGAGATCTGAAATTCCTGCCCGGCCCAACTGACGGATGGCTGCATACGTTGCGACAGCCCTTCCGCGGCGCGACCATTCAGGAGTCCAATCCATCGGATCGCGCGCCACCTCATCATGCACCAGGTAACTCGCCCGGTACGAGGTGGATGCCCTGTGAGAATCCGGGTGTGCGACGAATGCATATCCGGAATCGAAGGGAACGTTCAGCCACTTATGGCCGTCGGTGGACCACGAATCGGCCGACGCGGCGCCCTTCAACAGATGAGCGTGCTCCGGGCTTGCAGCAGCCCAAAGCCCAAATGCGCCGTCGATATGCACCCACGCGCCATGGTGGTGAGCCAGCGGAATAAGTTCCTCGAACGGATCAAATGCGCCGATATTCAGATCTCCCGCTTGCAGAACGACGATCGTAGGTGCGTCAGTGGTCAACGCACCCTCAAGCGTTTGTGCGGACAAGCGCCCTTCGCCGTCGACCGGCAGATTGACGATCGAATTCGTCCCGAGACCGAGCAGGCGGGCAGCCCTCTCGATTGTTCCGTGTTTCTGATCGCTCGCCACGATCCGGATGGGAGGAGCTCCGCTCAACCCTTGCTTCTCTACATCCCAGTTCTTCTGTGCAAGGACGAAGCCCCGCGCCGCGGCGAGGCACGTGACATGTGCCATCTGGCAGCCCGTGACGAGCGCAAAACTCGCCGTTGCCGGAAGTCCGAGGAGTTCCTTCAACCACATCCCGCACACCTCTTCAATGATTGCCTCGGCCGGTCCCGCGGCGTAGAGCGCCGCATTCTGATCCCACGTCGAGGTAAGCCAGTCGGCGGCCAGTGCAGCAGGAACCGATCCGCCGATGACCCAGCCGAAAAATCTTCCACCCGCACTTCCGACCACGCCGTCCTCCGCATTGTGCACAAGCTCGGCAATAACCTGATCGGGAGGAAGTCCCTGCAACGGAAGTTTCTCAACAAAGCGACTGCGGAGTTCTGCAAGAGAAGCGCGTGGAGCGACCGGGGAACGGTCGAGATCTTCAAGATAGCGCAGGGCATGAGTCAGCGCGTGCTGCAACGTTGTGCGGTAGGGTGTCATGTCCTTCATAGTCAAAGTTCCTTGCTCTTCATAAGTCCAGACAATATTCTTGCACCAATGATCTATGCCGCGTTGCTTGCCGAGATGTCGTTCCTGGACCATTCCCAGCCCAACAGAGCCTGCTTGCGAACGGGGCCCCAATGATATCCTCCGATGACACCGGTCCGTTGAATGACGCGATGACACGGAATGATGTATGCAACAGGATTGCTCCCCACGGCGCTTCCGACGGCGCGGCTTGCGCCGGGATTTCCGATCGACCGGGCAACATCTTCATACGACACCACACTTCCTTCGGGTATCCGGAGGAGCGCTTCCCAAACCTTGATCTGGAAATTCGTTCCCTTCAGCAAAATGGGAAGAGGTTTCTTCCTGCCCATCGTTCTGCCTGAGAAGATCTGGTCCGCGACAATCCGTGTCGATCGCCGGTTTGCGGTAATGTGTGCTCCCGTCCAGCGCCTAATGAGTTCCGAGAAGACGTCCGCACGTGCTCCTTTCGCGACAAACGAGAGGCCGCAAATACCGCGGTCAGTGATTGCAAGCAGGCACTCTCCAAACGGCGTTGGGTGAAACCCGTACTCGATCGTGAGACCGCTTCCCTCGTTCTTGAATTCGCCCGGGGTCATTGCTTCCACGGCGACGAACAGATCATGAAGCCTGCCGGGGCTTGACAGCCCTGTCTCGAATGTCGCGTCCAGAAGGGAGCGAGACTCCTTCAGCACCTTTTTTGCGTGTTCGACTGTCAGGTACTGGAGGAATTTCTTTGGACTGATGGCTGCCCAGCGGGAGAACAGCCGCTGAAAATGGTATTCGCTCAGGTGAATTGATCGGGCGACATCTTTCAATTCGGGTTGATGAATGTGGTTGGATTGAAGGTACGTGATCGCCCGCTCGACACGACCATAGTCCACGACTTCCTGGGATGAACGCTTCTCTGACATAACGTGTGTCTCCTGTTGTTTCTTCCACAATAGAAGAAACTTGCTTCAGCGACCACCCGATTCTTGCTCACTTTGTTATTCAGGGGCAACGCCGATCGAAGTTCGTCGATTCACAAGCCACACGCCGGCAACAATAAGCGCTCCCCCGGCGAGCGCCGCGAGAAACAAAGGCTCATCGAGCACAAGACGCGCAACGACGACCGCAACAAGCGGTTCAATGTACAGGAACGATCCGACCTGCGACGCCGTGAGAGCTTTCAACGCATCATACCAGAAAACGTATGCGATTCCGGAGCAGATAATCCCGAGGAACAGCAGACTGCCCCAGCCGGTCATTGAAATGTTCGCAATTTCTCCGATGCGTCCCGCCGCGAGAATCCAAAAGGATGCAAACAACCATCCGAAGAACATCACATAGAACATCATATGAGTGGCCGGATGTTCCTGGAGAGCTTTTCGGGAGAGGACGGAAAAAACGGCCCAGTTTACGGCGCTTATGAAGACAAGCAAATCGCCGAACGAACCGATTGTTCCGAGCATCAGCGAGTGAATATCTCCGTGTGACACGACAAGAAGAACTCCGACGGTCGCGAGAAGAATGCCCCCGGCCCGGTCCAGGCCGAGCCGTTCCCGGAACATGGCCCGTTCAAGAAGCGCGATAAAGATGGGAATTGTGGTAATGATCCATGCGGTCGTCGTGGCTTTTGCGGTGACGAGCCCCGACACTTGCAGCCATTGATGGAAGGTGATGCCGAGAAATCCGAGCAGCGCGAAATATCCCAGCTCTCTGCGTGAAGGCAGCGCCAGTTCTCTTCGTTGAAGTGTGAAGCCTCCCAGGACAATCACCCCAATCCCGAATCGTACCCAGATGACGACAACGGGAGCAACTTCCCTGAGGGCCAGCTTCGTCGCTATGAATGAGGCGCCCCAAACGACGACGGCAAATGTGGATTTGACGAGCGAGGGGAAACGATGTGTCGGCGTACTCATCCGGTGGAGTGAACGACGTACAGCAATGTTCGGTTTAGCGGTCTATAGTCTCTGGAGCTTCGCTTCAAGTTCCGACCTGATCTGGGACCATTCTGAATTGACGATGCTGAAGTACACCGTGTGACGGATGCGTCCGGTGTGTGTCAGCATGTGATTGCGGAAGACGCCTTCCTGCTGAGCCCCCAACCGCATGATCGCCGTGCGCGACCGCTCGTTGAGCGAATCAGTCTTGAAGAAGACGCGGATGCAGCCCCACACCTCGAAAGCATGCCGGAGCATGAGATATTTTGCCTCCGTGTTGATCGCCGTGCGCTGCCATCTCCGTCCCAACCACGTCCAGCCGATCTCGGTGCTCATATGAGCTGTCTCGATATTGGCGAACCGGGTGCTTCCGACAATCGTCCCTGTCGATCGCTCGATCGTTACAAACGGAAGAGCGGTTCCCTGTTCCTGCCACAGGAGCGCCGTGCGCACGTACGCGCGCATGTCGTCAGGTGTACGGACAATCGTGGGAGTCCAGCGCCAAAGCTCCGGATCCAGTCCCACGTCGCAGAGTCCGGGAAGATGTTCAGGTTGAAGCGGCTCGAGCCGGACATACTGCCCCTCGAGCACGACAGGTTTGATATCCATGGTGTGCCTGCGTGGTGCCTTCCCTGTTAACGCGCCCGCTTCTGGACCTTGAAGAGTCCTTCTGCCTTTGCGCCGAGCAGTCCCGCCCTGAGGGAGCGATCATCTGCAAATGAAAGATTGCGGATCATGGCGGGCGAAATCGGCTTGAATGTCCGGATTTCGTCCAGACGCTGACCGATCGCGTCAAGCGCGTTATCGTCGGTCATCCATCCTGATGCATCAAACGAGGTAAGATCCAGCGGCCGCGTATACCCTCGCATCGTTTTCTCGCCTACCGAGTTGAAGAAATTTTCAAAGTACGACATGACGAGCTCACGAAGCGTTCGGTACACCGGCTCGCGGAAACGGAGGCCGCTGTAGTTCGATTTTGCCACGGCTCCCCAGTGTCCACGCATCTTGAATAATGCGAGAAGGTGATCGTCGTCGTTGTCGTTGGGAATGATGTCTGTAATGATCGGCGGATATCCGATCCGGCGCAGCATTGCCGCTGCAAACAAAGCGCCGTCAAAACAATGTCCCTTGCGATCACGCAAAACCGTCAGGGGAGATCGGTACCGTTCCTCTTCGCTGTAATCGATGGAATCCAGAAACTCCTGGATCTTGGGAGGCGTGGTGAGCGATGCGACAAGTCGCCGTTCACCGGAGGTCAGGAGTCTGTCAAAGTCGCGTGGAGTCTTCATACCGATCGTTCAATGTCCGGCATATCGTCCCGCGTGAACGTCTTCGAGACGATGAAATTTCATGGTCCGACTCTCTCGACCGGGCAGCTGACTGGAGGACCCGACATCAGACTGCTCGAACGGAATCGAGCCGGTTACTTTACGAGCACCATTTTCCGTGTGTCGTGAAATTCGCTCTTGCGATCGACAGCACTGGCATCGAGGCGGTAGAAGTAAATGCCGCTCGGGTAGGTTGATGCGTCCCATCGCAGTGTGTAGAATCCTTCCGGCCGGACTCCGTCAACAAGGCGTGCCACTTCGCGGCCGAGAACATCGTAGATGCGAAGACTAACATCGCTTGCAGACGCAAGTTGATAGCGGATTGTTGTGGCCGGATTGAATGGATTCGGATAGTTCTGTGAGAGGCCGAACTGTATGGGAACCGACGCACCATCGCCGGTCACTCCTGTCGTCAGTTGACGCCATCGCTGTTTGGCTGCGTCGGCATTCTGCTGGATGTTGGCCAGGGAGCTGTCCCCGGCGACGAGGGCAAACGACACGCGTTTCGTGCCGCCGGCCGCAATCGTATACGGTCCCGATGAGATTGCCTGGTGTATGTCGGCCGGTCCGGCGGAAGCAGCCGCGAATCCCCCTGTCATCCAGTCCCATTTTGCAGCGCGGGAGAGATCAATGTTTGCTGAATTCACAAGGGAGCGGAACGACGCCGCGCTGTCCAGCGCACGGATGCCGAGATATTCACGGCGCCCTCCATCCATGCCGCTGAATGCATAGCCCAGGCTTCTCGATGCATCATAGCGTGAGTAGTTTGCTCCGACCTCGCCGCTCGTGTTCCCGATGTCCCAGTCGAGGAAAATTCCGGCGTAGAGATTTGTCAGTGATGTTGCTCCCGTGTTTGTAATATCGTACTGGAGAATAACGAACTTCGAGTCGCTCGGATCGGAGTACGCGTACGAGTGCATGGCGATCTGCACACCGAGCCTGTTGGAAGAGACAGCCCCGCTGTCGGAGAACGAGGTCGATCCATCCTGATCGGACCTGATGCCGGGCGTCGCCAGCGAGAAGAACCCGTTCGATACGAGGTCAGCGTCCTGATCCCCGGTCACTGTTCGGACGACATCGACCACCTTCGTCGCCGATGTTCCGATCATCAATCCCCCTTCGAACAAATGATTGACTCCGTGGAAGACGAATCCGACCCCCTCTGAATTGTCAGGAAAGTCATAGAAGCCAAGCCGGCCGTTGTTTGTGAGCGTCAGCTGGATGTCATTCACATTTTGCGTCGCAAAGGTCGGGTTCACCAAGAGCGAAATTGATTGGGCATCGCTGAAGTCTCCGTCGGTGAACGTCAACTGGAGGTGCCCCTGGAAGCTGGGGGGCACACCTTGCTGAACGTAGACGCGGAATGGTGCGGACTTGTTGCTTGCGCTGTCAAGCGTTCCGAGCGATGGTATCGAGAACGTTCCTTTTGTCACAACGAGGTAAGGAGAATCTGATGTCATGCGGACGACGGCTGATCCGCTCGTCGGCGCAAGATAGTTTCTGAAATTGCAGACCACGTTGAGCGTCTCCGCCGGTTGTGGTACGCCGTTACCGTTGCCTCCGGGGGAATCGTTGATGGAATAGGAAATGAGCCGGACCGACGGAAGAGTGTTGACAGTCAGGGCGTTGTAAGCGTTCACGCGGCCGCGGCCGATCAAGCCGACATACGACGAATTCACAGCGTCAATGTTGTCGCACGTAACACGAACCTGCTCGCCGATTTGCACACCCGTGAACGATGGATTTTTCCATTTCACGAGTGCGGCGACCGATGCTGCAAGCGGGCTTGCCATGGAGGTGCCGCTCAGGTTTCCGTAGGTGTGCGGGTACAGCGTGCTCGTGATATTCTCACCGGGAGCGCACACGTCGATGTTGATGCCGAAGTTGGAGTACCACGAAAGTTTGTCGTTTGCATCCGTCGAGGCAACACTCAGCGCACCGCGATAATCTGCAGGAGAGAAGAACTCGCCGGACGACTCATTGCCCGCCGCTGCAACAACCAGTGCGCCATGTTGAGTGGCGTAGTCGATGATGTCCTGCTCTGTTTGCGCTCCTCCGGCCGCACCCCAGCTGCAGTTGATGATCTTCGCCCCCATCGTTACGGCGTAGACGATTCCCTGATATCCTGCAAGCACGTATGCGTCGCCGGAGCCGCGCGTATCGTTGTCGGCCGTCGTCTTGACGGCGAGAATCCTGCACTTTGCCGCAAGAGACGCCACACCGATGAGATTGTTGGTCGCTGCAGCGACGATCCCGGCAACATGTGTCCCGTGATCGTTGTTGATCCCTGTGGGGGATGGATCGTTGTCCCCTGTGATCTGTGAAGGATCAAACGTCTGATATTGGGCGCCGACAAGATCCCACCCGTGCCAATCGTCGACATAACCATCCCCGTCGTCATCAATATTGTTGGTGCGTTTGTCGTGCCCCTGCGCGTCGAGTCCGGTCTCGCCCTTGTTGATCCAGATGTTCGGCTGCAAGTCGGGATGGTCCAGTTCGACCCCGCTATCGACAATAGCCACGACGATTGTGGAGTCTCCCTGCGTGATGTCCCACGCGGATGGAGCGTTGACTTTGCGCAGGTGCCATTGAAATGCGTAGAGACTGTCGTTTGGCACGAATGTTCCCCCGGCGAGCCTGGAAATGAACCAGGGCTCGGCATATTGCACTTCGGGAAGCTGGCTGAGTTGCTGTGCAAGCGTGAAGGGGTCATTGGGGGACGTAAAGACCACGGTGTAGAACAACGAAAGGTCTACGTCGCCGGGTTTCTGGGGAGGGGTTGCGGCGGTAAATGTCTGTGCATAGATCACGCCCATCGCCTGGGAGAGAACTCTGTCGATGGATTCGATGCCGAACATCGATTTCGATAACGACGTCGTCGATCGCGGCATCAGCTTCACAATGATCCGGTCCGGAAAATACAGGCTGTTGTTCCGGTCTTTCATCACGACGCCCGCCACGCCCTCGAGCGGCAAGTGCTTGACGATGCTTGTCCCCTGTTTGACACCCGCCAACGAGGCGCTGGCAGTGAGCAAAACCATGACTGCAATGATTGCTGTTGATTGTCGCATGTGCCCCCACATGTTTTTCGTCCGTGTCAATTCAGAACATAACTACACGGTCAGACGTTTCACCGGCGGCTTCCCCTCAGGAGCCAAAATTCTTCAAGAATTGGAGCAATGTAGGGACAAACGCAAAGGGATGCAACAACGGAGATGTGCATCACACATCCCGGAGTGTTGGAACCAACCGGCTCAGGACGGGGTTGAACGATCATCGCGGGCGTGTCAGTCCGGCAACGCTTCCGGTGAGGCCCGAAACACTGAGCCGTCCATACGCATCTCCACCTGTCCACCAATCCAAGGAGGATCGTCCATGACAAGGAACATCAGGTTGGCAACGTTGATCGTGGTGTTGTTCGTTTGTTTCTCTGGTGTCTCGTCGACCCAGGAAATGAAAAAAGGGGAGAGCGAGATGAGGAAAGGAGCAGGCGAGTTGAAATCGTTTTCCTGTGATCCGGCGTGCGGGTTCAAAATACAAAGTCACGACGAGCAGGAGCTGACCGAGATCGTCATTGCGCACGCGAAGAAAGCGCACAACATGGAAATGACAGCGAAGGACGTGAAGGCAAAGATCAAGACTGTCAGGGAGAAGAAGGAAAAGAAGATCGACTCGTGATTGAGGCTGGACACAGAGCGGAAAGAAGCGAGCCCCGTGCTGTCTTGGGGCTCGTTTGTTTTCAGAGAGTGGTGGCGTCTTATGAATCTCTGCTCATAGCTTGAACGGCGATCCAAGGTGATGACGCAGTCGTTTTGCGAGATGCTCTCCGTCGATCGGTTTGATGATGAACTCGTTTGCGCCGCAGGCGGCAGCGGAGGCGGAATCGGATTCACTCCGCAGGGCAGAGATGATAAGAACCGGGAGCTTCTTTGTCTTTTCGTTCTCCCGGATTCTGCGGCATGTTTCAAATCCGTTCATCCCCGGCATCACAAGATCGAGCAGCACCAGATCAGGTTCTTCGGACTGGACTTTTTCGAGCGCCTCCTGGCCGTTTGAAGCGCTCGCATAGTGATAGCCTGCATTCGATACGTGACGTTGAAGAACAGACACCATGCTTGACTCATCGTCGACGATGAGTACTTTCTTGCGTCGTTCGGTAACCATGCGTGCCTCGAAGTGTTCTCTTGATGGATCTGAGTCCAAGCTATGAAAGTTGGGAAAGAATAACAAGCGCCCCGATCACAGTGGTCGTGCATCTCCTTCCAGAAAATGAAAAACCCCGCCTTGAGGGCGGGGTCTTCCGTTGTTGAGTTCCGAAGAGCTTATGAAACGACAGAAACGTTCGACGCCTGAAGACCCTTGGGTCCTTTTTCAACGTCGAACTCCACCGTGTCTCCTTCATTCAGACTCTTGAATCCGTCCCCTTTGATCGCCTTGAAGTGAACGAATACATCTTCGCCACCGGGACGGGAGATGAAACCGTAACCTTTTGCTGCGTTAAACCACTTGACTGTTCCTTTTTCCATGGAACAAGTCCTTTCTTATTGATGTTCACCCGACTCAACCGTCGGGCAGGGTGTACGCCGAACATACGGACCACGAAAGTACTCATCACTCCCTGGGCGTGTTCCCGGGAGCCTCATCTGATTCACGGCGTTCCGACCTTGGAAGGAGTCGTGCGGTTCGTCAGCGGTTCCGCTCGTAGGGAAGATGTCGGTCGACAAGTTCCGTGAAGCGGGAGGATCTGGAGTCGCACCCATCATGCACAACCAGCGCCGGATGGGCTCTCTCGAAAGAGAATAGACGGTGTACTGTTTGTTGACAGGATAAAATAAAGAAAAATCCGAAAAGTTCCTAACCGAAACGATCTCCCGGATGAAAGAAGGCAAGCTGCAGCGATACGGCGCTCCTGAACCGCAGCTGCGTCGCCCGCAGCGGGGAGATCAAACCTTGGTTCTCTCCAATTTCTCGGCTATATTTTGCTGAGGCTGATCGTGAGAGCCTCAGGTTGTTCACAGAACTGACCCGGGCCAATGAATCAGGACAACGCTGCGCTCATAGCAAAGCTCAATCCGGCAATACCAAGGCGCTATCTTTTCGCCCTGGCCGGAATACTCTGGATGTTCGCGGGAGGCCTCCTCTGCTTCCGCGGTGAACTCTGGCTTGAGGAGTTTCCTTCGGGTACAGAACTCCTCATCGAGGTGATCTCTCTTGGATTGGCTGCCGCCGGGTATGTGTTCTTCTTTTTCAGGATTGTTCAGAAAAATATCGATCGTATCGGGAGACTTCCCGAAAAGGCGTGTCTCTTCGCATTCACCGCATGGCATGGCTACATCATGATTGCAACGATGATGACGCTGGGGATCACGCTCCGCACAACAGCCATCCCGAAGTACTATCTTTCCATTCCATATACTGTCATGGGAGGAATTCTCCTGATCGGAAGCCTCAGGTTCTATCAAATGTTTTGGAACGCGCGGGCCGGAGAAACCGCCTGACTGTCAGTGTGCCTGCTCGGGTCACCGATGCAGCCGGTTCATTTCTCTGCCTGGCATGCGGCCATAGGCTCGTCTTTTCCGATCCTGACTCCCCCTCAATCCCTTGTTCTCTACGACGACAATGATGCACATGAAAACTTCAAACTTCTTCATCGCCATTCTTCTCGGCAGTCTTCTCTTGTTCGCAGGTTGCACCGCCGATTTCTACAAGCGCAAGCCGACACTGGAAGAGAGGATCACGCAGTTCCGGTCTGAGATGACGTCAAAAGTATTCACGTTTGAAATTCCCCTGCATGCCCGCGTCGATACCGTCAAGGTCGACAGGATCAACAAAATTGTCGAGGTTTCACTCAGCGATGCATTTGCCGGAATTCCATACAGGACCGAGAATGTGAAGGAGATGTATCGACAGGTCGAAGCATACTTCGCCGGATATGCGGACGGATATCGAATTTCCATCCAGGCGCTTCGGAGGCCTCTTGAAGACCTGGTGCCGAATTACTTCCGGCCGACACCGTCACAGTATGACAAGTCAAGAATGCCGAAACCGGGCCCGGTGCGTCCCGCCCCTGTTGTGACAAATGTCAGCAAGCCCTTCGTGCCTTCCAATGGACTTCAGGACCGGAACATCGGCGTGTGGAACAGTCATGGATGGTACTACAATCGCGAGCTCGATCGGTGGGAGTGGCAGAGACCGCGGATCTTCATGATGGTGGAAGATCTCATCCCGACGTCGTTTGTCCTTCCGTATCTTGTGCCGATGCTTGAGAATGCAGGCGCAACGGTGTTCGTCCCGCGTGAACGCGATTTCCAGACGAACGAAGCGACTGTCGACAATGACACGCCGTCATCAGGGTACTCGGAAGCGGAATCGCAGGGGGAACGGTGGGAAACAGGAAGAGGGGTGGGATTCGGGATTGGCAAACCACCGTACGGACCCGGCGTCAATCCGTTCAGGCTTGGCACGTTCAGGCAAGTCCGGTCTGCCCACGCCCCGGGCGTGACTGCGCTGTGGACACCGCAAATACCTGAAACCGGCGATTATGCAGTCTATGTCTCATACCAATCGATGGACAGCAGCATCACCGACGCACACTACGCAGTGCACCACCTTGGCGGCATCACAAACTTTATCGTCAACCAGAGAATTGGCGGCGGTACGTGGATCTATCTGGGAACATTCAAATTTTCTTCTGGATCTGATCGCGCCTCCGGCTGCGTCACGCTGACGAATGAGAGCAGCACGACGGGGGGAGTTGTGACTGCCGACGGCGTGAGATTCGGCGGAGGTATGGGAATCATCGCCAGGAACGGCAAGGCGAGCGGCCGTCCGAAGTACGTTGAAGGAAGCAGGTACTATCTCCAGTTCGCCGGCATGCCCGACTCGCTTGTCTTCAATCTCACCAACGATCGTGACGATTATCGGGACGACTATCAATGCCGCCCCGAGTATCTCAATTTTCTGACCGGCGCGCCGTTCGGTCCAAATAAGAACCGGGACGAGAAAGGACTCGGCATCCCAATCGATCTTTCAATGGCATTTCACACGGACGCGGGCATTACCAGCAATGACACGACGATCGGAACGCTTTCCATCTACAGCATCCCCGATGCAAAACGATCGAACCTGTTCCCCGACAGTGTCTCGCGGTTCGCGAACCGGGACCTTGCCGACATCGTGCAGACGCAGGTGGTCAGCGACGTGCGCGCGAAGTACGATCCGGCCTGGCAGCGCCGGCAGCTGATGAATGCCAACTACGCAGAGGCGGTGCGTCCTAATATGCCGTCGCTGCTCCTGGAACTTCTGTCGCATCAGAATTTCCTCGACATGAAATTTGTCCTCGATCCGCGCTTTCGCTTCGACGTTGCACGCGCAATCTATAAAGGCATGCTTCGCTTTCTTGCCACGGAGCATATGACGCCATATGTCGTCCAGCCGCTGCCCGTGACTCATTTCGCGGCGGAACTCGACAGCCACAACGATGCTCTTCTCCGTTGGAAACCGGCGATTGATCCGCTCGAGCCCACGGCGACCCCGTCGCGTTACGTGGTATACTGCCGGCAGGATGACGGCGGATTCGACAACGGGACTCTCGTGGAATCGCCGACGATGGCAGTGAAGAACCTCAAACCCGGCGTGATCTACAGTTTCAAAGTGACTGCAGTGAATGAAGGCGGCGAGAGCTTCCCATCGGAAATCCTCGCTGTCTGCACACAGCCGAATTCACAGAAGCCGGTTCTCATCGTGAATGGTTTTCACCGCGTCTCGGGGCCCGGCGCGGTGAACGCCGGTTCGTTCGAAGGATTTCTTGCTTCGCTCGACCGCGGTGTTCCCGATCGGTACGATATTGGAACGACGGGCGATCAGTTTGATTTCGATAAATCGTCACCGTATCGATCGAACGACGGCCCCGGTCACGGAGCAAGCTTTGCCGACAACGAAGGAAAAGTTGTGGCCGGAAATACGTTTGACTTCGCGTATGTCCATGGCAAAGCAATCAAAGCGTGCGGACTGTCGTTCTGTTCTGCGAGCAGCCTCACCGTGGAAGATTCGACGGTGCTGCTGAATGGCTATAAGTTTGTCGACCTGATCCTCGGCAAGGAGAAGGAAACCCCATGGCCAAAACCGTGGAACGATTCGATCCATCACGCTGAATTCCGTGCGTTCCCGCCTGCCTTGCAGCACGCACTCCGCAGGTACACTGAAGCGGGCGGAAATCTCTTCGCGTCCGGCTCCTACATCGGTGCCGATCTGTTCTCTCATCCCAAAGACGATAGCAGCAGCATTCGTTTCGCATGGAGTGTTCTGCATTTTGACTGGTCGGTCGGCCACGCGACGCGTTTGGGGCAGGTCTATTCGACAAATGCATCATTGTTTTCGAGCGACAAACCATTTACCTTCTGCACAGAACTCAACCGCACAGTCTACAGCGTCGAATCACCTGATGCGATCATTCCGGTTGAGGGGGCGCAACAGCTGCTCCGCTATTCCGGCGACCAGTTCGGAGCGGCGACCGGCTACAGGAAGAGTTACGGCGTTGTTGCAATGGGATTTCCGTTCGAGACAATTCTCGACGCGGACACAAGAACCGCACTGATGCGGGGCATCCTTCACTTTCTAGGAGTTGTCCCTCCTCGTTGAAAGCCTTCAGCATGGACAATCGCCCGGACCGCACCACATCGCGCAGGAAATTTCTGAAGGAAACTCTTTCGGGTGTCGTGCTTCTCTCGATCTCCAAGTTCATTCCCTCCGGGACGCTCCTGGCAGGCGGCCAGGATCACGTGCCGGGAAATCTCTTGTTCTTCTCGCCAAAAGAGTACCTGATCTTCGAGGCTGCGGCAGAACGACTTGTCGGTCCCGCCATGCCGGGGCAAGTCAGGACAAAAGACATCACGATCGCCTCCCGCGCCGATGGCTACCTCGCCGGTGCCGATCCGGAAGTCCAGGATCAGCTGCATCAGCTCTTCACGGTCTTCAATGCCCCGATCTTCGCGTTCCTGTTCGATTTCCGGACCTCAAGCTTTCTCAACATGTCGACGGTGGACAAGGACTCGTACCTGGAAGACTGGATGACGAGCTCGCTTGGTTTTCGCCGCACAGGATTCCAGGCGCTGAAGCGCATCGCGATGAGCATGTTCTACACCGAGAGCCATTCGTGGAAGGAAATCGGCTACGAAGGAATGTTCATGCCGGAGGACCGCCGATGATTATCCGGGGAAAGGATGTGCACGGGTCCGTCCATGAGTCGGCAGATGTATGCATCATCGGTTCCGGCTGTGGGGGCGGTGCGAGTGCAAAAATTCTTGCCGAGAGCGGGAAGAAAGTCATCCTCCTCGAAGAAGGCGGATACTACACCTCCAAAGAGTTCGACGCGACCGAACAGACTGCATATACGCATCTCTACCAGCAACGTGGCGCTCAGGCAACCGACGACCTTTCGGTGACAGTCCTCCAGGGGCGTTGTGTCGGCGGCAGTTCGACGGTAAACTGGACCACATCACTGCGAACCCCTGATCTTGTTCTCGAGTCCTGGCGGCGCATGCACGGAGTTCAGGGGCTTTCGTCGAACGATCTCGAACCATATTTCGCCCGCGTGGAATCCTATCTCAACATCCACCAGGAACCGCTCGAGAATCACAATCCGAACAACCGCATCATCCTGGATGGGGCGAAAGAACTCGGCTACCGCGCGCTGGCGGTGGGTCGAAATACGAAGGACTGCCAGAAGGCCGGGGCGTGCGGTCTCGGGTGTCCTTTCGACGCAAAGAAGAACGTCGCCATTACGTATGTTCCTGACGCAATGACTGCAGGAGCGACGCTCATGGCGAACTGCCGCGCGAACCTGATCCGGGCTCACGGTGCCACGAAGCGCGTGTCAGGTGTCGTGTTTGACGAGGAGACGCAGAAACCGAAGGCGGACTTCACAATCGAAGCGCCGGTGGTCATTGTCTCCGCATCCGCGATCAACTCGCCGGTATTGCTGCTGAAATCCGGACTGGCAAACTCGAGCGGCGAGGTTGGCAGGAATCTGACCTTCCATCCAACGTCGGCGGTGCTCGGTATTTTTGAGAAAATCATGTACGGCGCCGGCGGAATTCCCCAGTCTGCGATGTGCGATGAGTTCCTGAACAAAAATGGCGATCTGGGAGGCTTCTGGCTCGAAGCGGTTCCCATCTATCCTGCGCTCGCTGCACTGGCGCTGCCCGGATTTGGAAGCGCACATCGGGATATGATGCATCTCTATCCGCATATCGGGGCCACGATCGTTCTTGTGAAGGAGATCGAGTCGAGCGGGCGTGTGACCGTCAACGACCAGGGGCGCGCGTCCATCAGCTATTCGCTCGAAGGAAAAGACCTCGAGTATCTTAAAGAGGGTGTCGGTGTTGCCGCCCGGCTGCACTTTGCCGCCGGTGCAAAAAAAGTCATGACGCTGCATGCGAAACCCAC
>DATJQB010000196.1:0-2739 GCA_035506075.1 Bacteroidota bacterium
GTCATCGTCAAGCCCTCGCTGGAGGACGCAAGCGTCGGGATCGACAACGGGTCGATTGTCGACAGCTTCCAGGCGCTCAAGAAGCGGGTCAGGTTCATCTTCCAGAATTTCGATCAGCCGGCACTCGTTGACGAGTATATCGAAGGACGTGAGCTCAACGTCGCCATTATCGGCAACAGGCGGCCCATCGTGCTCCCGATTTCCGAAATCGATTTCTCAGGTCTGCCGGACAACCTACCGCACATCGTCACATACGCGGCGAAGTGGATGGAAGGGACGGATGAGTACAAGGGAACTGTCGGGGTTTGTCCTGCCCAGCTGCCGGCCGACATCGAGCGGCAGGCAAAGGACGTTGCACTCCAGGCGTACCGCGTCATGGGGTGTCGTGATTATGCCCGCGTGGACATGCGGTTGGACAAGAACAACAATCTCTACGTCATCGAAGTGAATCCCAATCCCGATATCAGCGACGATGCCGGGTTCGCACGGTCAGCCCGCGCGTATGGGTTCTCTTTTGACGAGATCATCAACAAGATTGTCGAGTACGCACTCGAGCGCAGACCATAGCAGGGACCATGCCCATACGCCAGTTTCGCAGCGAGGATTTGGAACCGCTGGTGGAGATCGTCAAGGCGACAGATGTGTTCAGACCGGAAGAGGTGGAGGTCGCACAAGAGTTGATGGAGATCGTTGCCGGTCAGCCGGACCAGAAGGACTACGTGATTGCGGTGTTCGAGGACGAGCAGGGTACTCTCCGGGGCTATTACTGCATAGGGCAGACCCCGATGACGGAGTCCACATACGATTTGTACTGGATTGCTGTTGATCCCCGGGTTCACGGCCGGGGAATCGGGAAACAGCTTCTTCGGCACAGCGAGGAGTTCATAGCACAGCACGGCGGCAAGCTTGTCGTTGCCGAGACCTCGTCGCTCCCGAAGTACGAGAAGACACGATTGTTCTACGAGCACAATCATTACACCGAGGCGTCGCGCATCAAGGATTACTATGCTCGTGGCGATGCTCTTGTGGTGTACATCAAATACCTCTAAGGAGGATCATCAACCTGTATGGAACTCTGGCAAGAGATGTTGCGACAGAGTGTGGACAGCGGTAAGGATCTCGTCGAACGGTTCGGATTTGACAAGGAGCTCGCCGATCGGTTGAACAAGCTCTTTCATATCCGCGTGAATCCGTACTATCTCAGCTTGATCCGTTATCCCGGCGACCCCATATGGCTTCAGTGCATTCCCGATGCAGTGGAGCTGGAAGATCGCAACGCTCTGGAAGATCCGTTGAACGAAGACGCTGACAGCCCGGTCCCGAGCATCACCCATCGTTATCCGGACCGCGTGCTTTTCCTCGTGACGAGCCAATGCTCGATGTACTGCCGCTTCTGTACGAGAAAACGCAAAGTCAGCGATTCGACAAAGATCAATTCGAAATGGATACAGGATGGTGTGGACTACATAGCATCGCATCCGGAAGTCCGCGATGTGGTCCTCTCTGGCGGTGATCCATTGATGGTGACGGATTATGTGCTCGAGCGAATTCTCTCGCAATTGCGGGCGATTCCCCACGTGGAAATCATCCGCCTCGGCACGAAGATGCCCTGCGTGCTGCCGCAGAGAATCACTCCAAAGCTCTGCAAGATGCTGAAGAAGTACCACCCGATTTACGTGAACACGCATTTCAATCACCCGTGGGAGTGCACGCCGGAAGCTGAAAAAGCCTGCGCGATGCTCGCCGATGCCGGCTGTCCCGTCGGCAATCAGGCCGTCCTCATGAAGGGCGTCAACGATGACCCCGACATCATGCTGGAACTCCACCGCAAGCTTCTCAAAATGCGCGTGCGGCCGTACTACATCTACCAGGCCGACCTGACGAAAGGAACAAACCACTTCCGAACGCCCGTGCGCAAGGGTCTGGAGATCATGGACAAGCTGCGCGGGCACACTTCGGGTCTTGCGATCCCGTACTATGTCATTGATGCCCCTGGCGGCGGCGGAAAGATCCCACTGCTTCCGCAGTATGTCCTCGGCAGGAACGGGAAGGACATTATCCTCCGTAACTACAAGTACGAAATCTTCACGTACCCCGATGTCGAGGAGGAGCAACCCGAACCGCAGCTCGTCGTGGAAACCAAGTATCGCCGGCGGCGCCGGATGACCGAGAAGAAGGTTGTCCCAAACGAGCCTTCAAAGAGGGAGCTCGAACCCGAGCCTGAATCGGTTGGAAAGTGATTCACCGTTCTGAATTTCCTCAAAGCCCGCGCTTGCTAGCTGCGGGCTTTTTTGTTTCATTATCACCATCACAAGTCCCCGGATGGACAATCCGACCCATTTCAAAGCGAGGAGACGATCGTATGGCAACACTCGGACCGGAAACTGTCAGGATGATCCAGGAAGCGCTCCGCGAAGAGCAGATTGACGGATGGCTCTTTTTCAATTTCCGCGGCTCGAACGTTTTTGCGACGCGCATCATCAACCTCCCGCCGCACATCATGCAGACGCGGAGGTATTTCTATTTCATTCCTGCGACCGGAACGCCGCAGAAGCTCGTGCATAACATCGAACAATGGAACCTCGACAGCATTCCGGGCGACAAGACGATGTACGTCAGCTGGCAGTCGCTGCGCGAAGGGATCAGGAAGATCGTGGGAAGCGCGAAAACGATCGCAATGGAATATTCCCCGATGAACAACATTCCGTACGTCTCGAACGTCGACGGAGGTACGCTTGA
>DATJQB010000197.1:0-6145 GCA_035506075.1 Bacteroidota bacterium
GATGATTGCAGGTTCATGCGCGAGGGGCTTCGGCGGCTCGGGACGGACGAAGAAGAAATCGCGTGCGAGAGAATCCCCTTTTGCTCCGACGACGGAAATGTGGAGTTTGTTCAGACCGTATGAAAGATCAAGCAGCGACACAAACGCTCCGCTCGGATAGACCTTCACCTGCTTACCGTTGACAAACGCCTTCGATGTCGGGTTTGTGCAGCCTGCAACCCTCTGATGAGATGAACCCGAGTGCGTCGTGTCCTCACCCGGGACAACGATGCGCATGAACAGCGAATCGCTCCCCGTTTGGTCCACAATGAATGCCGATCCTGATTGCGCGACAAGCGCAATCAGCGCCGCAATGAACATACAATGCCTGTACACACGACCTCCGGGAATCATGATGATGGGGACTCGGTTTCGTTACGGCACAGTCGGGCCGAATGCTCAAGCGAACCGATGTTGTTCTTTCAATCGATCAAATCTTCAGAGATTGCTCAGCGCGAGAGCCAATGTCAGGCGCCCAGTTAATGAACCAAGATTTGGGTCCAGATTCAAGCAATGCGGCGCGCACCGACGAGATGCAAAAGACCTACTCAGGCATGTAGAGATGAGAGGGAAAAATGAGATGCAGTTTCTTGTCACTCCCATCGATCGTCATCGGTCCAGAGAATCGTCAATTCCCTTCAAGCCTGAACTGAATCGGAATCGAGACCCAGACCGGGATCGGTTTCTTGTGGTACGTCCCCGGAATGAACGTGTATTTCTTCGCAGTCTGGATGGCTGCGTCATTCAGATCTTCTGAATCACTCTTCAGCACGCGGGCAGACTTCACGCCGCCGTGTTCGTCGACAAGAACATTGAGCCAGACGGTGCCGCTGATCTTCTTCTTCATTGCAGACTCCGGATACTGCGGCACAACGATCTTCATCAAGACGGGCGCCACATCCGGTGTGAGCCCCTCGAGATCGTTGCCGAGCGTTTCTGCCTGAACACTGTCGGGAATCGAAATTCCCCCGCCGCTTCCGTTCCCGGCAACATTCCCCATGTCCGACAATTGCTCAAGCGTCGGAAACGGCTTCTCCTCCTTCACCTGCATATCGGGAACCGGGACGGGGACCCCGAAATTGAAGTCCTTGAAAGCAAATTTCGCCGACGGGGTGCCGTGCAGAAGATCGTGCTGAAGGGACGGAGGAGGTCCGAGCTCAGCATACTTCACAATCAGCGTGCTGTGAACGTCTGTGGACGCTGAGACGAAAAGCTGCGGAGCCCAGTACATACCGACCAACACGGCATGAATCCCGATCGAGATCGCGAGACCTCTCATGTAGTACGCGCGATAGCGCCTCTTCAACTCCGGCGCACCGTACACCGTTGCTTCCGCATCATGTGTCCCGTTGCTCGTCACCGTCGCTCCCGGAGAGATGCGGTCCCGCGGCATGATGCGTTCCACTGTGAGAATCTGATTCTCCTGCTGTCAGCGTTCGTGTCGTCGGACATCGTGCTATCGTTTCTGGTAGATGTCAGCATTGATCGAGCGGAGAACAGACATCTTCGCCACATTATCCGTCAGCTTCACCTGCAGCTGATAGCGGCCGGCCTCGAGCTCTCCCACATCGATTGCAACATATTCCGGCGACCAGTCGGATGTTCCCGATCGCTCGGATGGAACGGTGATCGACGTCTTCTTGGTGGTTGTCAGAAGCCGCGCAAGAAACGACTTTTCAAGCTCAAGCGACTTCAACTGATATTCGATCGTGTAGGAGGTTTTCCCGCCCGCATCCTTTTTGAGATTGTAGGCTTCGAAGTACAAGTAGAGCGGACGATTAAGGGGACAGCGCATGAGGGGGTTGGGAATGACCGAAAGCGAACCGCGCACAAATCCTTTCTGCTTGTCTGCCGGACCGATGTCGTACGCGAGTTCAAGATCGCTCATCATCAACGACGTCCCTGAAAAATCCGGAACCAACGCGCGGAGTTTTCTGCTGAAGACCTGGTTTGCCCCGACCGGCTTGGCCTGCCAGGCTACCGTGTAGGAATCCGGCACGACGCCTGCCTGGAACCTGTCAATGCTCATGTCCCCGGTCTCGTGTGCCCGTTGGAACGCCTCTTGCTTCTGCGCCGTCGCGACCCTTCTCCAAAGTGAATCGTAAATCGAGTATTCCGCCACAACGTCGAACTTCCCGACAGAATCCGGAAATGCCTTCGCGATCTCAGACGGCGCAATGACGTAGCCGATGGAAACCAGCGTCCGTCCGAACTCCCCTCTGAAGCAGGTTATTGAAATGGGGGAGTCGAAATACTGAATGCTTTTTGTGTATGCGAAACGGTCGCTGGTGACCCCCATCTGGTACATTTCCTTGGCTTCGTCGGTTGCCCGGAGGATGCTCTCAGAGATCGCCGCCGATGATTGAGCCTGAACCAGGCGAAGGTACGCCCGGGAATAATCCGCCCGGTCTTCCCACATCTCCCGGTCCGGCAGGACAGGAACGAGTCTCCACTCAGTTACATGGGCGCCTTTTGGGATGTAGAAATCGAACATCATCTGCGGATACTCGTCAGTGGCGTGGTAGATCCACGACTCGTTCGATTCCGCGGGCTCATCCCCCGTTCTCGCGGTCACCACCTTCTCGTGCGGCTCACCGTGACGGAGATAGATGATGCCTTTGTCGTTGAACTCCTCGTTGAGGTAATACGACTGTGGAAAATCGAGCGGCATGGTTTCTTCCGAATATGTCTTCCGACCGAACTGCTGAAACCATTGCTCGGCATATATGAGACGCCTGAAATGTTCGGCAATGCGTTCGTTGGATTGCTCGGCGGGGTACGGATTGCGTTTCGACCAGAACGTTGAGAAGAACTTCTTCGCCTCTGTTCCCGTTCTCAGCTGGCGATAGTGCGTCAACTCCTCATCGTTGATGATGTACTTGACGTCTTCAAAGATGATGTCGGCGTCACCAAGTGTGCGGATGTTGTCGATCGCTTCCAGTCCCAGGCGCTCCGCTTCGGCGGTTTGTCCCATCCGGGCTTTGATCTTCGCAAGCGCTTCGAGGATCAGTGGTCTCCTCACGAGGCCGGGGTTCGGCAGCAAATCGCTGAGGAGTCGCTCCGCCTGGTCAAGACGGCCTTTTTGCCGCTCCCATTCTGCTTCAATGTATGCATTGTATGACGGGGCTGACACCTTCAGCCAGCCCGGACGGACGTGCGTCTCCTGGACTCCGATTGCCTCCCGGATGATCTGATAGAACCCGGAGTGTGCGTTCCTGATTTCGGGCGCGACCAGGATTTGCTTCAACGCAATCGGAAGTGCAGCACCGTACTCCTTTTCAACCGAGTAACAGAGAGCAGTCTGAAAAAGCGCGTCCCGGTAGGTCGAATCGCGCCGCAGGACCCACGCAAGAGCCCCGCGGCCTTTCTCAAAACTGTCCTCCGAGATGATGCCAAGAACCTTTTCGAGCATGATGCGTTCCCTGCCCCGCTCCCTGAACGAGATTCCCCGGTAGTACTGTGCTTCGAGGTTCCCGGTATCAATTGCTGCGGCTTTTTCAAACCAACCGAGCGCCGATGACCACGACCGTGTCCCCATCTCTGCCTTTCCAAGACCTAGCGCTGCTTCCACGCTGCGGGGGTTTTCTTGAAGGGCAGCGTTGTAGAAATCCCCGGCTTCAGGGTATTTCCGCTGCGCAAGGAGAGAGTCCCCCTGGTGGATCATCCGCCGGAGACGGTTTCCGTTTGCAGGGGAATCCTGGGCGAACGAGCGGGCACCGGCGAGTATCAATAACGTCAGAACGATGGTCCGGTTGTGCATGAGCATTCCTGGTCGGCAGAAGAAGTGTACGGCGCAGCGTCAAGACCGCCATGGCGCAAGACGCAACTCACCCTGAAAGAAGCTACTTAATCTGGGTTCAACCGTCAAGCCCTCTTCGCACTCCCCTAGTACTTGTCGTATGTGAATCCCTCGGGCAGGATATGAACGAGCGAATCGACCGTGTAGGCGCCGACTAATCCCAATCCCCGGGCGACATTGGAGTACGACGGCTCGTCGAGGCGGATGGAGTGTGGATCGTTGTTTGCGTGAACCGTTACGTAGTAATCGTAAAGGTTTGGATCAAGCTGAATGACAACGAAGACAACGCGGTTGAAGATGATTTTCGTCCCCTCATACGTTCCGTAGGCAAGGTGTGCAAGCATCTTTTTGTATAGTTCATTCGTGTAAACACCGATCGCGAGACCGGTGGACGTCCGCGGCGTCACCGATCCGTAGTTCACGTAGTCGAGATCGGCAATCCCGGAGTACCTGTAACTCACCGGTATCTCCTGGCGCTCTTCGAGCCATTCTCCCTCCTTCAGCACATCGTAGTACACAAACAGCCTGCTGATGATCCCTTTGGCGTTATATCCCATGCTCAGCGGAAAAAGGATCCGCGATTCTCCGTCGCTCGCCGCCGGATTATCCAGCGTGAGGTACGACGCCGGCTCAAGGGAGATGCTCGGCTTGTATGGTACCTGCACTGAGGCGGTCACGGGATTATAAGCAGCCCACGAGACGGACAGCGTGTAATACTTCCCGTAGTCGGCTTTCAGGGAGTTCAGGACGTAGCCGGTGAAGGGAACATCGTAGCGCGAGGTGTCCGCGCGACTGTAGGTCGTATCGCGGAGCCTGAATGTGCCGCCCGACGTCCTGAGCGTTACAGTTGCACCGACAATCGCCGGGTCTGACGTTGCAGAGAGGGGATTGTAGTCCTCCGGCATATACGAACGCTCAACCCGCACGAACTGCTGGCTTCTGTCCGTCGAGAGTATGGAGAACACAACGAGGCGCTGATCCAGCGTGCCGCGCGGGTCAAACGGCTGGTTGCAGCAGGAAAATCCCAGAAGGAGTGCTATGGACACTAATCCGGAGCGGATCATACTCTATCCGTGAGAGGACTGAGGAGCCAGACTGACCTCTGCGGTGCGGGGGGACATGCGAAAGGTACCATCGAAGGAAGGAAATGTCAAGCCGACCCCGGGTACGGGAAAAGACAAAGCCGATGAGGTACTCATCGGCTTTCGGTGAAACAATGTGCCTCGCGATCAAGAACTCAGATGCGTTTGCTTCCTTGCTGTGGTACTCCCTCCTGAACAAGGTAGAGCCGGTTGTCTTCGACCTTATACATCAGCGGCGCAACGACAACCTTCGGATAACGCAGCCGGAGCCGTTTGACTTCACTCAGAACGAAATCCACTTCATTGCCGATCTCGAACATCGGCGCGTAATGGAAGAAATGCTCCTCCGCCGAACCTTCATTCCATCCGGCTTTTTCAACGAGCCCGCGGATAAACTGCTCCTTGCGAGCGATGAGATTGACCATGCCGCACTGGGTATGACCAATCAACGCAATGCAACGGACGCCGCCGACAGAGATTGCATACGACACTTTGAATTCGCTGTACCTCAGGTTCGCGCCGCCGGTACGGATGATGAACGCGAAATTGTCGGGTATGTGCAGATGCTTTCTGTTGTCCATACACATGCCGATGAGCAGCTCGGCGTTCGTATAGGCTTCGATTTTCCTGTCAAGATTGTGATAGGCAAGCAGCTTGCCGATCGGAGTATCCCGGAACTGCGCCGGGATGTCTTCCATTGATGTTACGGCCATCAATCGTTCCATCGAATCTCCTTCCCCACGGTTATTCAAGTACACCGATGCCGATGGGGAATCCCACCGGCATCGTATGACATTGCTGCATCATGCTGAAGCCCTCAGCGGCGCACCCTTGCTGCAACTTTTTTCACCTTCCGCTTCAACACCTGCTTTTTCGCGAACCCGTTTGGGTTCACCTGATAAAAGGTCTTGGCGGGAAGGCTGAAAATCTTTATGTATCCCTCGCTGGCCTTGTGATCGAATGTGTCTTCCTGTGTATATGTTGCAAGCTTTGTATCATACAGCGAATTTGGCGACATCCGGCCGGCGATGTCGACGCTTCCCTTGTACAGCTTCAACTTCACAACACCATTAACAGTCTTCTGGGTTTCATTGACAAACGCGTCCATGGCTGACCGCAACGGAGTGAACCAGAGACCGTTGTAAATGAGGGTGGCATAGTCCTGGGAGAGTTTCGCCAGGTAATGGGCCACTTCCTTGTCGAGCGTGAGCCGCTCAAGCTCACG
>DATJQB010000198.1:0-10234 GCA_035506075.1 Bacteroidota bacterium
GTGAACCGATGGTTCGACAAAATCGGCAAGTGGACACTGACAATCGGCTATTTCATACCGGGCGTCCGGCACTTCACAGCTCTCATCGCCGGTGCATCGCAGCTCCAGTATCCATCGTTCGCGCTGTTCGCGTATTCAGGCGGATTCGTTTGGTCGCTGACATTCATCACGCTCGGGTACTACCTCGGCGAAACATGGAGAACCAGTTTCCATTCGGAGTATTGGATCCCAATCACAGTCGCAGCCACAGTTCTTCTGCTTGTCATCGGCATTGCCTGGCGGCTTATGCGGAGAAAGAACAGATCATCGATATTGCCCTGACGTAGGATTCGTGAAGTACCTTGGCTCCGCCGGTCCTGCATTGCTCACTTCATCAGACATTCTCATCAAAGTGGATACATCATTATGCAGCAAATCATGATCTTCAGGCGATTTGCTTTCGCGTTCCTTCTTGTGCTCGCGGCAGTCGATCCGGGCATGTGCCAGGACCGCACACAGGCGCGTTCCATGGTGATCACGAAGTACGGCATTGTTGCGGCAGAGAGTCCGCTCGCGGCACAGGTCGGCGCATCAATCCTGGCTGCCGGAGGAAATGCAGTCGATGCTGCACTTGCGACCAACGCTGCGATGGGGGTGGTTGCACCAATGAGCAATGGCATCGGCGGCGACCTGTTTGCCCTCGTGTACGATGTAAAGACTGATCATCTGTACGGACTGAATGCAAGCGGCTGGGCCCCCGCGGGACTTACGATCGATTTTCTGCATAGCAAGGGGATCGACACCATGCCGTACCAGGGGATACATTCTGTGACAGTCCCCGGGACGGTGGATGGATGGTCAAAGCTCCTGAAGCGGTTTGGCACAATGCCGTTGGAGAAACTGCTCGCTCCGGCGATTCAATATGCCGAAGAGGGGTTTCCTGTCCCGGAGCAGGTATCGGCTCTCTGGGCGGATCAGTCTAAGATACTTTACGGCGATCCCGAGGCTGCGAAAACATATCTCGTTGCCGGAAAGACGCCGGGAGTGGGTCAGGTCTTCCGCAATCCGGATCTCGCACACAGTCTGAAGGAAATTGCTCTGCACGGCCGCGACGCCTTTTACAAAGGAGAGATCGCGAAGCTCATTCTTGCCTGCAGCCGCGCACATGGGGGAACGATGTCCGCCGACGATCTCGCTCGGTTCGAGAGCGAATGGGTCGAACCGATATCCACAACCTACCGCGGCTGGACGGTGTACGAAATGCCCCCGAATGGCCAGGGGATCGCAGCACTCATGATGCTGAACATCATGGAGACGTTTCCCCTCTCATCTTATGGCGCCGGTTCTGCATCGGCACTCCACAGGATGATCGAAGCCAAGAAGCTGGCATACGCGGACATGCTGAGGTATGTAGCCGATCAGCGGTTCTCGAAGACGCCCGTGAAGGGAATGCTTGAAAAATCCTACGCACGGGCGCGGGCCGCGCTCATCGACACGGCACGAGCGAATTGCCTCGTTCCCGCCGGCACTCCGCCGAAACCCGGCGATGACACGATCTACCTGACCGTTGTCGACAAAAACGGCAACATGGTCTCGCTGATCCAAAGCAACTATGAAAACTTCGGCTCCGGCATCGTCCCGGAAGGAGCCGGATTCGTGCTTCAGAATCGCGGTGCGCTCTTCACGCTCGAGAAGGATCACCCGAACGCGTTGGCGGGACATAAACGTCCGCTCCATACAATCATTCCTGCATTCATGACGAAAGGGAGCGTGAAGATCTCCTTCGGCATCATGGGAGGATGGAATCAAGCCCAGGCTCACGCTCAATTCGTGGCTAACATCGTTGACTTCGGTATGAACATCCAATCGGCGATCGAAGCCGCACGGTTCAGAAAAACGACCTTTGAGGGATGTGACGTGCAGATTGAAGCGCGCGTCCCAATGACAGTGAGAGCTCAGCTGGAACGCATGGGACATCGGCTCGAGGTGCGGGCCGACTTCTCCGCGGTGATGGGAGGCGGACAGGCAGTGATGCGAGATTTTGCGACCGGCGTGAACTTCGGAGCCTCTGATCCTCGCAAAGACGGCGCAGCAATCCCTGAAGCAATAAGATGATTGATAACTCTCAGTCGTCAGCTCAAGCTGACCTCTGACAGCTGAATGCTGACAGCTGTATGCTGACAGCTTCTTCCGCCCTCGCCCGGAACAACCAGCAGGCCATTCAACATGATGATCCGAACCATCATCTTTGATCTCGATGGAACGCTCGTTGATTCAAAACGCGACATCGCCGGTGCACAGCTCTGGGTGCTCCACCAGCTCGGCGTGAATTCGTACAAGGTTGAAGATCTCTATCCACTGATCGGCAAACCTCTTACGGAAACGTTTTCGAAACTTCTCCCGCCGGACCTGCATCACCGGATCAACGAGGCGGCCGATCTTTATAAGTCGTACTATCCTCCCCGCGCGCTGGAAACGACCACCCTGTTTCCCGGCGTCCGGGAAACACTTGAGCAGCTGAGAACCAGGGACATCCGGCTTGCGACCGCTACAACAAAACTCACTCCCGGCACGCGGCGCGTCCTCGCCCATTTCGATATCGATGGATACTTCGACCAAATCCAGGGAAGCGACAACATTCCCTTCAAGCCGGATCCGTTCATCATTAACAAGATTCTCGAAGATCAGTCGTGGGAGCGGTCCACAACACTCATGGTCGGTGACACCGACAACGATATCCATGCCGGGAAGCGCGCCAACATTGCCACGTGCGGCGTGACATACGGCTCGCTCTCGAAGGAACAGATGCAGAAGCTCGGACCAGATTTTCTGATAGACTCGTTACCGGAATTGCTTCCTCATGTTCTTGAAAACAAATAAGCCACAGGGTACACGGATGCTACGGATCCCCGCGGATCAAACTCCACGTTGATCCGTGTGGTTTCCGCCTCACCCGGGCTATTTCAGGAGAACTCCACCGCCATGCGACACATACTCTCATTCGTGTTTGCCTTCTGTGTGATTCATAGTTCTTTAATCGCTCAAACGCCGACCACTTCCGGTTCGCACTGGATTTCCCCTTACGCAGACGGAGCGACGAATGAGAAGACCCCCTGTCCGCTCCTCCGATCCACCTTCACCGTAGCCGGGCCCGTAAAGTCCGGCACAGTGCGCATTGTCGGCCTCGGTCATTATGAACTCTACCTGAACGGCAGGCACGTGGGGAATTCGCTCATCAACCAACCGTGGTCACAGTACAACAAGACAATCTACTGGCAGGAGTTTGATATCAGCAAGCTCCTGAAGGCCGGCACGAACGTCTGGGGCGTGATGCTCGGAAATTCATTCTGGCACGTCACTGCAGCGAACGACACGGGGCGCTACGTGAAAACCGATGCGATGCCGGATTTTGCAGCAGGTTTTCCTTTCCTTCTCTGGCTCAGCGCAAAGATTGCCACGAGCGACGGACAGGAACACATGGTCACAAGCGACGGCTCGTGGAAATGGCACTCCGGGCCGCTCACCTTCTCACACATTTATGCCGGTGAAGATTATGACGCCCGGCTTCTTCCGCGCGGATGGAACACCTCCGGGTTCAATGACGCAGGCTGGAGCAGCGTCACGACGGCGCCGACCCCCGGCGCCCAGCTCGCACCGTACTCCGGCCCGCCGATGCAAGCATTCGAAGTATTCAAACCGGTCAGAGTTGTTTCACCGAAGCCAGGAGAGTTTACCTATGTCTTCCCGCAAAACGCGTCGGCTCTTCTTCGCTTCACCGTGTCGGGACCTGCAGGCAGAACCATTCGTCTGAAACCATGTGAATACATGGATTCCACCGGGCATGTGAAGTTCACATACACATGGGGCACCAGGAAAGACATCTGGCACGACTACACGACGGCGGGGGGCAAGAGCGAATCGCATCAGATTCTCTTTTGCTACGTCGGCTGTCAATACGTCGGTGTGACCGGTGCAGTACCGGCCGGCTCGCCAAATCCCGGCAATCTTCCCGTCATCCAGAAGATCGAGATGGTTCACGTGCGCACGGCGAATCCTGTCGTCGGATCGTTTACGTGCTCGAGCGACCTTCAGAACCGCGCCGAGCATATGATCGACTGGTCGATCCGTTCCAACATGAGTTATGTCGCGACCGACTGCCCGCACCGCGAAAAGAACGGCTGGCAGGAAGAGAACTGGCATATGGGACGCGCGATGAGCTATCGCTTCAATGTCGAACAGTGGTTTACGAAAATCGCCCGCGATCTCAAGGATACGCAGCTTCCCGACGGCCACGTTCCGACGAACTGCCCGAATTATCTTGTCGCACTTCCGCCGCATGGATACTGGAACGAAGCGCCGGAGTGGGGCATCTCCTCTGTTCTCGTCCCGTGGCATTTGTATGAATGGTACGGAACGACGGAGGTGCTGAAAACAAACTTCGAGAGCATGAAGAAATTTGTCGATTACCTTTCTTCCACGGCGAAAGACGGAATCATCAACAGCAACCTCGGCGACTGGTACGACTACGGACACGGAAAAGGAGACGGTCCCTCTCAGTGGACTCCGAACGAGCTCAGCGGGACTGCGATCTGGGCGCTCGGAGCAAAGACGGTTGCACAAGCAGCCGCGGTACTGGGAAAGCAGGAAGAAGCCTCGCAGTACCAGGCATTGTTTGAACAGATCAGGAAGGATTTTCTCCGCCACTTCTATGATCCCGCGACGAAGATGTTCAAGAATAATGGCTCGTGCCAGGCCGGACACAGCGCCGCGCTCTGCATCGGCCTTGTGCCTGAAGCCGACCGCCCCGCGGTTCTTCAGGCAATTGTCGACGATCTCGCGAAGCGGGATTATCAGCAAACTGTCGGAGAAGTTCTGCAAGTGTTTTTCATCCGGGCGCTCGCCGATGGAAACAGAAGCGATGTGCTGCACCGCGTCTACAGCAGAACAAACCGCGGCAGCTACGGGTACATGGTCAACCAGGGTTTCACATCGCTTCCGGAAAGCTGGGACGCCAGGCCGGGAACGCCAAACAGCATGAATCACTTCATGCTCGGCCACCTGATGGAGTGGCACTACGCGTACCTTGCCGGGATCCGGCAGCAACCCGGCGGCATCGGTTGGAAAAAAGTCCTCATCGCTCCGACGCCGGGAGACATCAAGAGTGTCTCTGCTACGTTTGATGCTCCCACCGGAATGATCGGCGTGGACTGGAACCAGGCCAACGGCATGTTTTCAATGAGCGTTAAAGTCCCGAAGAATATCGATGCAATTGCCGTGCTTCCCGACGGAACAGAGCACATCCTGAGAGCAGGAACAACAACGCTCCGGTGCGCTGTCCGTTAGCTGAAACGCCATTGCGAAATTCGGTGTTGATACCTACAACCATCGATTGCCCGATCGGGAAGAATACATCAATCGAAACCGCATCACGATGGACGAGAAGGAGGATTTCATGGTGAACAAAGATTCCATTGACGCGGCATTGGCGGCTCATTCGCAATGGAAGAAACGTCTCCAGGATGCAATAGCGACTCATCGGTCCGAGTTCGATCCTGCGGTCGTGAAAAGAGACAATGCTTGTCAGTTCGGTCAGTGGCTCCACGGATTGCCCCCGCAGGACAAGGTGAGCGAGGACTTCAAGCGCGTCCGCGATCTCCACGCGGAATTTCACAAAGTCACCGGGGAAATCCTCGAACTTGCTCTTTCAGGCAGGAAAGACGATGCGTTGCACCAGCTCGAGGCGGGAGGATCGTACGGCTCGGCAAGCGGGAAGCTCGTCCTCGCGCTCCAGGGATGGAAAGCAAAACTCTGAGATGTCCACCGTCCCAGCGTGTTTGCCTGCACGCCGACGGCAAGGCGCTTCTTCGCGACGAATCCAATTGATACACTTTGATTGACCGAGGTATTGAACCCATGCGACTGCCCTCTGTCCGGATCCCGTTGTACGCATTTCCGGTTCTCGTGACCCTGTTCTTTTCTTCCTGCGAGACCCAGGCGGACCGGGACAAGTATCAGGCTCTGGTCAGGCAGAACGACAGCCTCAGGACGGTCATCGACAGCCTGCACAAGGCGATCGAGCTGCGTGAGCGGCGCTCCGTTGCGATGCTTACCGATATGCGCACAGGGCTCTGGCGCATCGACCCGCACCGGGAATCGGGCAGGCTGATATTCACAACCGAGTACCCGAACGCAAGCGTGTACGAGATTGCGAAGGCATTGAACGCAGCGTTTCACGAGGACTCGGTTTCGGAATTCAGAATCACCGGCGTCCGCGAGCATACCGTGTCGGTCAAAGTCCTTGATGCGACCCGCCTGACGCAGGGGCTTGGAAGCACAGGAGCGCAGGAGTACCTTGCGCAGGTGACGTTTTCGCTCACCTCGGTACCAGGCATTTTGGATGTGAATTTCGAGTTTGAAGAAGGCGATCATGCATCACCCGGAACGTTCGATCGCACCCGCTTCGACGAATTGACGAAATAGTTCCTCCTCAGGAAGTACAGAACTGATTCACAAAAGGTGCACACATGGTATCAAGGAGATGGATTGTTCGCAGTTTCGCTGGGTTGTTCGTCTTGCTGCTGTTTCTCAACCTCTACGTCTTCTTCACGCGGGATTGGGAATCGTCGTTCTACCCGGCCTCGTATGCAACGCTTTACTATCCGCTCGATGTCCCAACGATCCGGAGCTGGAAACTTGTAGAGCGAAATCGGATCCAGTTGAATCTCGCCTGCACGGGCGAAATCGCTCAGTGGAAGATTCTCACGGACGGAACAAACGAGCAATCGTCGTCCGGCATGAGTCCCTCCTTCCGCATCGACACAACATTCAGCCAGCTTCACACCTACGCACTCATGGCGATCGCACATCCGGAGATTCCACCCGTCGAAATTACCATCCGGTTTTATGGATCTGAATTCTACGCCTCGCTCGGAATGCAGCATGCAGATGTCTACGTCGTCCGGTCGAGTGTCCCGTCGGGAGAGTTTGAACAATATACTGTGAACGATTGGGTGGACGACTACAGCTATGTCGGACAAGCCGGGCTTGCCGAGACGGACCGGATTCTGCACGAGCAATTGGGAATCCGGGACACGGACCCGACACTCGTGCGCATGGAGAAGCTGTTCCCCTATCTCCGCAAAAAGCTGAAGGGCTCCGGGGGCGTCCCCAAGGACAACGAGCGATGGATGGATCCTTATACCCTGTTTGGCGAAATGGCGGCCGGAACCGGCAAAGGCTGGTGCACCCAGAATGCCCAGGTGTATGTCTATTGGGCCAATCGCGCCGGCATTCCCACGCGCTTTGTGTTCGGCGCGAGGACGCAGGACGACAGGATCGTCTACACGGGACATTCCTGGGCCGAATCGTACATCCGCGAACAACATCGGTGGGCCTTTGTCGATTTGTCGCAGGGAGAGCTCTGCGTCACCGACCGTGCGGGACACGTGCTCAATACGGCAGAGTTGTTTCATCTCAATCAGCTCAATGCTTTCGACAGCACGTTCGTTACAATCTATGCCGACTGGGGATGGAAGAACAAGCCCGGGATCACGGCCACCGACTCGCTCATGACCGTCCCGTTCAATCTTTGCAACGAATTCTACAAGAGCGAGTTCAACCCGCAATCGATCTTCAAATACCGCCGTCCTCCGAACATCGAGGATGTGCGCGAACTTCATGCAGGCATCTTCACCGACAAGACGTTCCTCTTCGGCAACCTCGATCGCTACCTGTTCAAGCCGCCGCTTGCGTATTCCCTCTATCCAACAGACGGAGCGCGTACGTATTTTATCCGGCGTCTTCTCTTTTTTGCCATGCTCGGAAGTCTTGTTCTCTGGATCACCGCGGGTGTGACCTCCCGATCCCGAACAAATTGAATCGACCAAACAAAGGACACCAGTATGCAGAGCATCACACCATTTCTGTGGTTTGACGATCAGGCAGAAGAAGCGATGAATTTCTATGTATCGCTGTTCAAACACTCGAAGACAGGAAGCATTATCCGGTACGGAGAAGGCGGACGCGGCCCGATCGGGAAGGTGATGTCCGCGACGTTCGAACTTGACGGATATGAATTTATTGCGCTCAATGGGGGGCCGGTGTTCAAGATTACTCCTTCGATCTCGTTCTTTGTGAATTGTACTTCAGAAGAGGATATCGGCGGATTGTGGCAAAAGCTGTCGGATGGTGGAACGGTGATGATGGAGCTTGCGCAGTATCCCTTCAGCGAGAAGTTTGGCTGGGTCTCGGACAGGTTTGGCGTCTCCTGGCAGCTGAGTCTCACACGTTCCACTCCCAGGATCGCTCCATTCCTCATGTTCTCCGGCGAACAATTCGGGAAAGCAGAGGAGGCGATAACGCTCTACACGTCGGCGTTTGAGAATTCACGCATCATGGCGATCAACCGGTATGGGAACAACCAGGGAGGAAAAGAGGGAACCGTCATGCTTGCCCGGTTCCAGCTGCGCGGGCAGGAGTTCATGGCAATCGACGCGGCCATGGAGCATGCCTTCAACTTTACTCCTGCGATCTCCCTTTTCGTGAAGTGCGAATCTCAAAAGGAAGTCGATCATTTCTGGGATGTTCTCTCGAACGGAGGGGAACAAGGACAGTGCGGGTGGTTGAAAGACAGGTACGGTGTTTCGTGGCAGATTGTCCCGACAGTTCTCGGGACGATGCTGCAGGACAAAGATCACGACAAAACGAAAAGGGTCATCGAAGCTTTGCTTCAGATGACAAAACTCGATATCGCAACACTGCAGAATGCGTACGATCAACATTAAGCGTGCAACAGGACCGAATGAGCGGTTCTGCGCGATTGAAAGAGTGAGAAAGGGAAGGCGAGACTGGTCAAAGCACTGAACACTGCCATCGTCCGGCGCCGTGTGCGGATCGCAACGGTATGCATGTTTCTCATAGCTGCCTCCGGCTGCAGGCAAGAGTCCGCTCATCAATCCCACCCATCAACCGTTCCCATCCCCCCCGGCAGTCCATTTCTTAATCTGGATCCACAGGTCAGTTTCGTCGGCGACAGCGCATGCGAATCGTGTCACTCCAGGACGTATAGGAATTTCAAGCAGACGGCGATGGGGAAATCGTTCGATGATGCTTCACAATCATACCGGACGGAGAATTTCAGAGCAGACAACCAGGCCTATGAGAAGCGCTCGGATTTCCATTATGAAGCTGTCCTCCGGGGAAAAGAGGCGTTTCAGGTGGAATATCGTCTCGGCAGGAACGGGCAGCGCGTCTACGAACAGGCGCGTCGCATGGATTATGTTATCGGATCAGGCAGCCATGCACGAACCTATCTCCACGCAGAGAACGGGTTCCTTTACGAGCTGCCACTGACGTGGTACACGCAGAAGAAACGCTGGGATCTGAGTCCCGGATATGAACGAGAGAATCGGCGGTTCTCGCGACCGATCAGTGCTGCGTGCATGAACTGCCACACTGCATTTCCGAAATACGAACCGTTCTCCGGCAACCGGTTCACCGATGTGTCGCACGCTATCGGTTGCGAACGCTGCCACGGCCCGGGATCACTTCACGTCGAGCGGCACACGACGCACGGATACGATCGCTCGGCGCGAAAGCAGCTTGACAGCACCATCGTCAATCCGCGCCGTCTTCCCTCGTCTCTCCAGATGGATGTATGCCTTCAATGCCACTTGCAGAGCGTCGTGGGAATTTTGAAACCTGGCAGGGACCTGACAGACTATCGTCCCGGGCTGCGGTTGCAGGATGTTATCTCCCTGTATTTCTTCGAGAACCTGCCGCCGGAAGATCTGCGCGTCGCAAGTCACGGCGAGCGATTTGCGATGAGCCAGTGCTTCAAGAAGAGCAATGGCGGCCTCGTCTGCGTTTCATGCCACAATCCGCATCAGGACGTTGAGACGGTCCCGCGGAAGGCGTTCAACCAAATCTGCATGAACTGTCACAACCCTGTGGCACTCACTCAAGGAAAGCCGCGCGAACGCCACGACAAGAACGGTGATTGTGTTCGCTGCCACATGCGTCACAGCACGACGGTCGACGTTGTCCATGTGAATTTCACGGACCACTGGATTCAGAAAGACCCGGCAACCAGGAAAGCGGGCGTACCGGGACTCGCCACGACGCTCAGGGACTTTTTTGGCGGGCAGAGTCCCGAAGACTCGCTTCGTTTGAATGCTGCGTATCTGCAGATGTACAATTCATCGCGGTCGGACAGAGGGGGTTTGAACAGAGCCATTGCCAGCGTGGAAGCTGGATT
>DATJQB010000199.1:0-6177 GCA_035506075.1 Bacteroidota bacterium
AATTGATGCTGTCGGAAAACAATGAACCCCGGTCAGAGTGTCAAGCTCACCCTCCTTCAAAGCGATCCTGACACGACGCAAAGCTTCTCTATCTATCAAACAGTACATAAGAAAGGGGCTCACCCACATACCATTGGGACAGCCCCTTCTGTTGCACAAGTACCCGCCTCGTGGGAGCGTGCTACTGCGCGCCTCGTCCACGGCCCGGCCGACGCGTAACGACGCCGGAAGTCCACGTATCGTTCGCTGCGTTGACATCGGGGAGAATCTTATCGGGATCGAGCGTTACTGATTCAATCAGACTCGTCGACGCGTAGCGGAACGTCCACTCGCCTCCACGCTGCCAGATCTCAACCGGAAGATTCACCCGCCCCTTCTTGCCGTTCGATTCTTTGATTTCAACCGTCGCCGGCATCACCATTTTTTCATTGTTCGTGATGGTGATGAGGACTCCTTTGCCAGGGTCATTGTCGACGTATTTTACATCCTTCACCGCCTGGTCCAGTCTCCAGTTTTCAACGAACCATGATTTCCAGAACCAGTTCAGATCCTCACCCGAAGCATCGTTCATCGATCGGAAAAAGTCCCCGGGCTGGGGATGCCGGAACGCCCATCGCCTGATATACTCCCGGAAAGCGTAGTCAAAACGGTCCGGACCAAGAACATACTCGCGCAGCATGACGAGTCCGACCGACGGCTTGAAGTAGGCGAGATTGCCGAGATCGTTCCGCGGGATGGCATCGGCATATGTGAGGATGGGAAGTGAATTCGAACGCAGCATCATTGGAACAAATTGCCGCGCTGAATCCCGCCGGGACATGTACTCACCGTTGTTGAAGTTCTTCGTTGAATGGATGTTGATGAACGTGTTGAACCCCTCGTCCATCCAAGGATATTCCCGCTCATTTGAGCCGACAATCATCGGGAACCAGGTGTGACCGAATTCGTGCGTTGTCACTCCCCACAATCCGCCCATGCGACTTCGCCAGCTGCAGAAGACGATGCCTGGATATTCCATGCCGCCGACCATACCTGCGACGTTGACCGCCACGGGATACGGATATTCAAACCACTGCTTTGAGTTGTACTCCATCGTTCCCTTCACGTACTCTGTCGATCTGCCCCAGGAAGAATCTCCGGCACTTTCCACCGGATAAACGGACATCGCCAGGCAACGTCTGCCGCTCGGAAGCTTGATGCGGGCAGCATCCCAGATGAATGCACGGGACGAGGCCCAGGCCACATCGCGGGCATTGGTCATTTTGAAATGCCATGATTTCATTCCGGGATGCGCCGGCCGTTCTGCGAGGGGCTTGAGTGTTTCCGCGCCCCGGATTTTCACTGTCCTGTCGCTTGTTGCCGCTTCTTCCAGGAGTTTTCGTTCCTGGGCGCTGAGGACATCGCTTGCATTCTCAAGCTCGCCCGATGCAACAACAATGTGATCCTCAGGCGCTTTGATCGTAAAATCAAAGTCGCCGTACTCAAGATAGAATTCACCCTGGCCGAGATACGGCAGTGTGTTCCATCCCTTCACGTCGTCATACACAGCCATCCGTGGATACCACTGTGCGATTTCATACACAGTTCCGTTCTTTGTCTCCGTGCGACCCATCCGGTCCGATCCGTACGACGGTATTTCAAAAGAGTATGCGATCTCGATCTTCATGTTCCCCCCTTTTGCCTTGAGCACGGCGGGCAGCATGATTTGCATGCGCGTATCTGTCACGATGTACTTCGCGTCCGATTTTTTCCCATCGAGATCGATCTTCACCGACTTCAGCACGATTCCCTGCGTATACTGGTGCGGGGCAAGCCGTGTCCCGCCGACAGGTGCCGTCGCCGTGCCCCGCGAATCCTCACGGAAGAGATTCTGATCGAGCTGCATCCAGAGATACGGCAATGGATCCGGGCTGTTGTTCGTGTATGAGATAACCTCGCGGGCCGAGACTGTGCTGTCCGATTCGTTCAGCTCGGCATTGATGACATAATCCGCCCGGTTTTGCCAGTATGCGGGTCCCGGTCGACCGCTGCCGCTTCTGAATGACGTTCCGTAGGAATTCAGGAACGAAGGATCGAATGTCTCATGCGGGTTGTACACAGACGACTCTTGGGCTGCCGCCTGGAGCGAAACAACGAGGAGCGCGACTAAGAAAGCAAACCATGGAGAACGGATCGTCATGGTCTTACCCCTTTCCGATAAATGGGTTAGGTCAGTGAGGCTGATTTCAATGAAACATGCCAGCGAGATGCATGTCACTATTCAACGAAAATTTTCGGCCAAAAGGAACCGGAATTTCAATGAGATGATGAATTTGAATTAACCGGCCCGAAGTACAGAGGGCCTTGAGCGATCCACGTCGCCACAACAGTCAGTTCTCACGGTTCGTTCCGCACCTGGTCCTTTCGAACGCCGAATCGGCGGAGTTTGGTGCTTTGATGCCCCCGAAAGCCCCAGGTGCGCAATTCAAATCAACGGGACTCACATTTCAGGAGCGCTCAGAGAATGACTGCCCGTTGAGGCTGGTTTCAACGTCCCGGAGGTCCTCTTCTTTTCCGTTGATTTTTTCCTCCTGTTTGGTTAGCTATCTGCATCCAACAAACCGACCATCACCCACCCTCGTTCAAATTTCCACCTGGCGGAGGTAGAACCATGGCTTCTCCACTCTTCAGGCGAAGGCATCATGGTTGTTCCCAGGCAATCCATCGGCATCACCGGGAACCATCGCGGCAGTCCCTTCGGCTCCTCGTTTACCTTGCGTTCACATTAGTGTCGGCGGCGGAATCTCTCGCATCAGACAACCCGACTCTCAGGGCCCAGCCGGACAGCCTGATGACGTACATCTATAATGCGCCCGAATCAGGGCTTGACAATCGATATCGGTACCAATGGGAGATTCTCAGGACCGCCCTCGAACGGACTTCACCGAAGTATGGTCCGTACAGAATGACGGCGTCCGAACCGATGTCCGAGCATCGCCAGACCCTCGAGCTGCTCCATGCGACGGGGAAAATTTCGGTCATGTACCTCGACACCACCCCGGAGCGTGAGAAAACGCTTTTACCAATCCATATCCCGGTCGACAAGAACCTGGTGGGGTACAGGATTTTTCTCATACGATCCGATTCGCGCAACCGTTTCAATTCCATTCGGACCGTTGACGACCTGCGGGGATTCCGGTTTGGCCTTGGCCTCGGGTGGGCCGACGTCGACATCCTGAAGGCAAATAACTTCAAGGTCGTCACCGGATCGAACTACGAAGGATTGTTCGAGATGCTGGTACAGAAGCGGTTTGACATTTTTTCGCGCGGTGCGGAAGAAATTGTTGATGAATACGATCTGCGTAAGAAGAAACTTCCACAGCTTGCCATTGAGCAGACGCTGATCCTCTACTACCCACTGCCAATGTACTTCTGGTTCTCGAAGACTGACGAGGGGCGTAAACTGGCAGCAAGGACTGAAGAAGGGATGAGGAGCATGCTTGCGGATGGCACGTACGACCGGATTTTCGACAGGTATTTCAAACAGACGCTCGGGCGTCTGAAGCTCGACAAGAGAAGGATTCTCCGGATCAACAATCCCCTTCTCGGCCCGGAAACCCCGATGAACGACGCCCGATTGTGGTTTGATCCATTCTCGAAACACTAGAGGATAGAACGGAGCTGAACATGTTCTCGCACAGAACGTCTATCGCAATTGTTGTCGTGACCATTCTGGTGCTCGTCACCTCCCTCCTTCTCGGAGGATTCGGGTACTTCCTCTACAAGTACGAAAAGAACCGCCTCTGGACGACGCTCTATCGAGAAATGTCCGTGAACGTTGATCAGATCACCACGAGTCTTGCCTTGCCCGTTTGGAATGTCGACAGGCAGCAGATCGACGCGATCATCGAAAGCATGATGAAAGACCGGTTGATTGCCGGCATCACCGTACGCGCGGCCGGCGAGATTCACACAAGGGTTCGAAACGTATTGTGGGAAACGGTCCCTGGCGATGGTGAGATCTCGTCAGAGGGCGACCTCGCTGCCAAGAAGGATATCTACTATGCCGGTCAGCCTATCGGCACGCTGATTCTTCGGACAACACCGAGATTTATCAACGAAGAACTCAGCCGTATTTATGAATCTACGATTTTCGCCATCATCGTACTTGACCTGGTACTTATTGTGGCCATGTATCAGCTTCTTGCGCGATGGGTGCTCAAACCTCTCCAGCTTATCGAATCCTATGCCGTGACAGTAAGCTCAAACGCAGACGAGAATGTTCCCTTCGAAGGACGCCGTTTCCGCGGAGAACTCGAAACCTTGCGCGTGTCAATTGAGAAGATGGTCAATCTCCTGCAAGCACGCAACGGGGAATTGCGCGCAGAAGCGAAGCGGCGACGAGACGGGGAGCTGATGCTGTCGGCCGTGCTCGACTCGCTCCCCCAATCGGTATTCTGGAAAGACAGGGCCGGACAATACATCGGTTGCAACGAAGCCTTCGTCCAATCGATCAAAGCCCGGGGGCGAGAGGAGATTTTGGGCAAATCGGATGACGAGCTGCCGTTCTCCCGGGAGGAAGCCGATTCGTTCCGGACGCTCGATCGCGAGATCTTCGAGACCCGCTCAGCGCGACGACACATCATAGAGCAACTGCGACAACCCGATGGCACGCTCTTCTGGAGCGACACAACGAAAGTCCCGCTCGTCGATGCCGAGGGGAGCGTCTACGGCGTTCTCGGAATTAACGAAGACATCACAGAACAAAAAGCAGCCGAGGAAGCTCTCAAACAATCTCAATCGAGCTTGCGGGCATTGATTGAGAGCACCGATGACTTGATTTGGTCCGTAGATTCGGAATTTCGGTTGGTCACATGGAATAGTGCCCTGGACAGGCATTTTCAAAAAAATTACAGTACCCGCGTGTTCCAGGGAGGAGTGTCTGAGGATTGGCTTCCGCCGGATGTCGCCCCGCGATGGCCTGCAAGATATCAGAAGGCTCTTCTGGACGGAAGGTACAATCTGGAATATACGCTGGCCGATGGCCGCGTCCTTGATCTTGCGTTCAATCCTGTCATGAAAGACGGTTCGCCGATCGGCGTCTCGGTATTCGGAAAGGACATAACAAAAAGCAAGCTGGCAGATCAGGAACTGCGTGAAAGCGAAGGGCGATTCCGGGGTCTGAGCGAACACTCTCTTGCCGGTATTTACATCGTCAAAGACGCAGCCCTTAGTTACGTCAACTCAGCACTGGCAGAAATTTTCGGATACCATCCGGACGAAATGATCGGGACAAACCCTCTTCAGTACTTCTTCGAAGAGGATCATCAGTTCCTGAGGGACAATGCGCTCAGGCGGGCCGCCGGTGAGCTCAAGAACCTGCATTATGAGATTCGTGGACGACACAGGAGCGGAGAAGTCCGATTCGTCGAACTCCTCGGCACGACAGTAATGCTGGATGGTAAGATGGCAATCGTCGGCAACATCCTGGATATTACAGAGCGAAAAAAGGCCGACGAAAAACTTCGTAAATTGTCCCAGGCTGTCGAACAAAGCCCGGTCGCAATCGTCATTACGGATCGTCAGGGGATCATCGAGTACGTGAATCCGAAATTCACTGAAACTTCCGGGTACACGTTCGACGAAGCAGTGGGACAGAACCCGCGCATCCTGAACTCCGGATATACGTCGAAAGAAGAGTATCAGAAGTTGTGGGAATCGATTTCGTCCGGAAAATCGTGGAGTGGAGAGTTCAGGAACAGGAAGAAGAACGGCGAAATGTACTGGGAATCTGCACAAATTTCCCCTGTCTTCGACGCGGGCGGCGAGATAACGCATTACCTCGGTGTGAAAGAAGACATCTCCGAACAGCGGAAAGCGCGGGAGCGGGAGCGCGAACAGGGACTTCAGCTCCGCCAGGCAGATAAAATGGCATCCCTCGGAATCCTTGTCGCTGGCGTCGCACACGAGATCAATAACCCGAACAACCTCGTGATGTTTAACAGCGATCTCATTGCTCAATCCTTTAAGGATGTATTCCCCGTGCTTGAAGATCACTATGCAGCACACCCGGACGAGACTCTGGGAGGGCTCCCGTTCCAGGAGACGCGGAAGGAAATGGAAAGCCTCCTGAAAGGGCTCAGCATCGGGGCTCAGCGAATCCGGGACATCGTGTCGAGCCTCAAGGAGTTCGCACGG
>DATJQB010000200.1:0-14509 GCA_035506075.1 Bacteroidota bacterium
CATCTTTGCCAGCAAGGGGAAAAGCATCGAAGAAGAGTTCTGACGCTCCCCGCTGATCCCCAACAGGCAGCAAGGGACCTCGCATCTCAGGAATTTGACAACACGGTTATTTGCACATGCGGATTCGATACAGCAAATGGACCCCCGGATCGATGACGGACGAACAGCGCCTCGAGTCGCTCATGTCCGTCTTCAGCTATCTTCTCATCCAGACGAGCGGCGACGTTGACGAAGCGCTGCAGTGGCTCCAGCAGCTCGCAGAGCAATACGGTCTCTTCGACAAATCCCTCTCGCTCGACGACCTCGTGAATAAGTTGAAAGAGCAGGGGTTGATTGAGGACGCGAAAGATGCTCACGTTTTGACGAGCCGCGGGGTACAGCGCATACGCCAGGACGCGTTGCGGCATGTCTTCAGTTCGCTCAAGAAAGCTCCTGAAGGAGCGCACGAGACGCCGTACAGCGGAAAAGGGATCGACCGTTTGAGCGAGACAAAGAAATGGTCGTTTGGCGATCAACCGACGAACATCGACATGACGTCGACGGTCACCAACGCCATGAAGCGCGACGGCATCGACGAGTTCAACCTCCGGGAGGAAGATCTCGAAGTCTACGAGACAGAGCACACCACCAGCTGTGCAACGGTGATGATGCTTGACATCAGCCACAGCATGATCCTTTACGGTGAAGACAGGATCACGCCGGCGAAGGAAGTCGCACTTGCTCTCTCGGAACTCATCCGCAGCAGATTTCCGAAGGACTACCTGTCGCTCGTCGTTTTCGGTGACGAGGCAAAGATCGTCAGCCTCAATGAGCTCCCCTTTCTGAACGTCGGTCCGTACCATACCAACACGAGGGCCGGTCTTCAGCTGGCCCGCAGCCTGTTGCGCCGTTGCGGCAACGTGAACAAACAAATCTTCATGATCACTGACGGCAAACCCTCAGCGATTTTTGACGACGCAGGCCGGTTGTACAAGAACTCATTCGGCCTTGATCCGCGGATCGTGAACAAAACCCTCGATGAAGCGGTCCAGTGCCGGCGCGAGAAGATCGTTGTCAGCACGTTCATGGTCGCACGGGACCCCTATCTCATCAACTTCGTGGACGAGTTCACGAAAACCAACCAGGGGCGCGCCTACTATTCAGATCTGAACAAATTGGGCGAGTTCATTTTCGTGGATTATCTAAGAAATCGACGAAAACGGTTCGCCGCCCAGCGTTGACCAGCAGTATCTGCATTTGTCCCAACCTTTGCCCCCCCTTCTGTATTGCTGTTCTCCATTTAGTTTCTTAATCTTTCCGGGCGACACATGACATAGTTCCGTCGGTCTCGCAATCCTGCACCGTCCGCTTCGCGCGGAATACTCCATCCACCACACTTCAAAAGGCGATGTGCCAGGAGTGTATGATCTCAAGCCGGTTACAACACCTTGTGCGGCTTCATCTCGCCGCACTGTTTGCAGCTGCCAGTCTTGTGACCTCCAGCGCATTCACCCAACCACTCTCTTTTCAGGAATCATGGCGATGGGGGCAGTTCACCACTGAGTCAGGACTCCCGTCGAATCACGTCTTCTGTTTTTGTGAGACAGAAAACAACACGCTCTGGGCGGGAACAGCCAGGGGCATCGCATGGTGCGACGGCTTTGCCTGGCATGCGATGGATACTACGAGGGGAATTCCAGCCGAGCATGTTTCCGTCATTGAATCATATCGTGGCGACTCTGTCTTCTGCATCATCGATGGCTCGCTGTACCTTGGCGACAAAGAGCATTTCAGATTGCTGATCAGCAAGAAGTCCAAGCTGAATGCCATTCAATCCGTCGCTGTCACCAACCAGAATGAAGTGCTTGTCCTCGGGAGCAGCGCCCTGTGCCGATGGCGACCGGATACGCTCATCATTCTCAAGCCACCGGCCATGCCGGTTTCAAAGGCGTCGAGGAACCTCTGGCGCACTTCCACAGGGACAATCTGGCTGAATACTGTCAAGGGCTTGTACCGGATGACCGACCGCGGGTGGGCACTCGTCATGCCGATGAAGGAATTTCCCTGCGTCATCGTGAATGTGGTGGAGGACCTGCACGGCAACGGGGTGGCGGCGGTCGCTGAGCCACGGGAAGCGGTTGGCATTCGTGAGTGGTCGCGTGGAGGCATGGCTCATGTCGCCCCAACGGAGCAATCCGGCGGACAACTGGCAATGGATGTCTCCCCTTCCGGCGATGTCCTTGTGTTCTACGAAACAGGAGAAATCAGGCTGCGGCATAAGGGGGCCTGGAGCGCGATTGAACCGCGTCCCGAGCAGTTTGGCTCAACGCTGGCGATGAAATTTTCGAAAAACGGAGATCTGCGGCTGGGCACAGAGGCCGGTATTTTTCGATACCGGGTTGCCTCCTCACGCTGGACAACCTGGGTTCACCCATTTGGTGACCCGAAGAATGGCGTTCACGAGATCACTCAGACTTCAGACGGTTCCATCTGGCTCGGCACGTTCGACGGACTCGAGATACACCGGCCGAACGGCAGAATAACCTACGTGCCGACGATCCTCGGGACGAGGCTCAGGACTGTCACCGCAATCGCGGAAGACAAGGACAAGAACGTTTGGGTTGGGAGCGGTGCGAATTTCTCGGGCGTTTTCCGATGGGACGGGAAATCGTGGAAGCACTTCGGTGCAGCGCAGGGACTGATGGACGCGCAAATTCACAAGATCAGAAAGGATCGCCGGGGCGACCTCTGGTTTCTTGGCTTGGGTCCTCACTACGTTGACGCGATGAATCAGCCGGGTGCATTTCAATACAAAGACGGGGTGTTCCACCGGTGGAAGCCCGGAGACAGCCTGACGCCGGGGCTGATCAATGGGCGCGTCTACGCGTTTGCCGAGGGAAAAGACGGAGCCTACTGGTTTGGCACGCTCGGAGGAATCAGCCGGTTCAAAGCCGGAGCATGGACGCATTGGACAAAAGACCACGGGCTCCTCGCAAATAACGACAGAATTTATGCGCTTGTCATTGATTCAGCTGGACGAGTGTGGTTCTCGAACGTTGGCTCGGGACTGGGCACAATCTCCGAATCCGATTCTGTCCGGTATCTGACAACAACGGACGGTCTTATCAACAACTTCGTTTGGGACATCAAGATCGATGAAGCGGGAGCACTGTGGATCTCAACCGAGCGGGGGATGTCGTGTCTCAAGAATGATGTGTGGTCGAATTTCTCGGTCCGCAGCGGCCTGAGCACTCCGGTCCTCATGGATCTTCTTCCGACCAGGGATCGTGTATACGTAGGAAGCCCGGGCGCAGGAGTCAATATTCTAAACCGCACGATTGTCTTGCCGCCGCCGCGTGTCGCCATTCTCAAACCTTCGTTTATCGGCTCGGCCGCATTGTTCACCGTCAGGGTCTATCCCCATCTTGATGACGTCGTATCGCACGACGCTGGTATTCGGTTCAGGATCGACGGCGGTCCCTGGGGCAACTGGACGACACAGCGGGAATTCCAGACAAGTGATCTCGCGAGTGGAAACCACGTGATCGAGGTACAGGCCAAAGGTGGATTCGGAGATTTCTCACCGCTGGGCGAGTCCCTTGCATTTACCGTGGAGCCCGGGATCTTCGAACGCCCATCGGTCATCGTGTCCCTGATCCTCATTGCAGGATCTGTTTCAATTCTCATTGGCGCGTACATTCAACGGAAGCGCAACTACAGCAAGGCACTTCAGAAAAGCGACGAGCGTTTTCATCTCGTTGCGAATACGACGACAGATGTGATCTATGATTGGGACCTCGCGAACGGCGAACTCTGGATCAACGACCCTGAACAATCGCTGATTACGGGCCCCCATCCGGACCTGCCGATTGCACGCGAGGCATGGATGGATCATGTGCATCCGGAAGACAGGGGCCGGCTCGAACAGGCGATGAACACGGCTGCCAACGACAAGCGTTCCGGCTGGCAATCCGAATACCGCTACCTCCGGACCGACGGAACGTACGGGCACATGCTTCACCGCGGACACTTCGAGTTTGACAGCTCCGGAAAGCCTGTGCGCGCGCTCGGATCGATCATGGATATTTCTGAACGGAAGCAGGCAGAGGATCTCTCGCGGAGCATTTCGAAGCGCATTATTGAAGCACAGGAAAGCGAACGACGGCGCGTGTCGCGTGAGCTGCACGACAGCGTCAACCAGATCCTCGCATCCGTCAAGTTCCGGATCGAATCACTCGAGGAACAGCTGCCGCGCAAAAACGCAGAGATCCGCAGGGAAGCCCGGAAGACAAAGGTGCTGCTGAACAAGGTGATGTCCGAAATCCGCCGAATCTCTCGAAACCTGCGCCCGGCAGAACTGGACGATCTGGGCATTCGTTCCGCTGTGCGCAGTCTCGCTGAAGAGTTCACCGAACGGACCGGCATTGCCACGCAAGTGCAGGAAGACTGGCCGGTGAGAACGATCGCTCCCGAAATCAGTGTCACGCTCTACCGCATTATACAGGAATCGCTGACAAACGTCGAAAAGCACGCAAAAGCGTCGCGCATCCGCATCAGCTGCATCGAATCCTCAAATGAAATCACGTGCAAGATTGAGGACAATGGTGTCGGCCTGCGTGCCGATGAGCAGATTAGAAACAGGGCCCGCGGCGACGGCCTCGGGCTCCTCGATATGCAGGAACGCCTGTCGTTTATCGGAGGGTCGATGGAGATCTCCTCGAAGCCGAAACGAGGCACACTCATCACCGTCCACATTCCGCTCAAGAAGATAGAGCAAACTCAAGCAGAACACTCATGAAGAAAACCCCGCATCAGAAGATCAGACTCCTCCTCGTCGATGACCACCCGATCGTCCGCGAAGGAATCAAATCCGGACTCGCCAAGAAGAACAATATCACAATCGTGGGTGAAGCTGCATCCGGCGAAGAGGCGATCATCAAGGCGAAGAAACTTGCACCAGACGTGATCCTCATGGACATCAATATGCCCGGCATGAGCGGCCTTGAAGCATCGCGGCGGCTGCGGAAGATTGTGCCGATGTCGAAAATCCTGGCCCTGACGATGCACGAAAACCGGGAATATGTTCTGCAGATGAGCGAGTTGGGAGCGCGGGGCTACGTCTTCAAAGACTCCTCCCCTTCGGAGTTGTTCCACGCCATTGAGGTCGTGCACGCGGGAGAGTTCTTCTTCAGCCCAAAAGCATCACAACAGCTGCTGAAGGCGTTTCTGAAAGACGAACCGAGGCCAACCCGCGACGATATCACGCTCTCCCACCGCGAGCAGGATGTACTCCAGCTCATTGCCGAGGGGTGCAAGACGAAAGAGATCGCAAGGCGGCTTGGCGTCACAGACCGGACAGTCGAAACCTATCGAAGAAGATTGATGATCAAACTCTCCGTCCACTCCGTGGCGGAGCTTATCAAGCTTGCAATATCCAAAGGGCTTGTCAAGTTGGAATGATGAACGTCTGAAATTTCCCGCAAGACCCGGAATGGCGTGCTCGCGAACACGCCCCCATCCATTGCAAGCTCTTTCATGGTGACGTTGACCGATCTCGTTCTCCACAACCGGGTTTGCCGCGAACGGTGAATGGATCACCGGTCCAGTTCCTCCACAGTCTCATTCCGCAATACTACCCCAACGTTCCGCAATTACTTGTACGTACTTCTACGTACATGATCCGTGTCGGTACTAGTACGAATTGACTTTGTGGATTGGGTTGACGTGCTTGGGGGCAGAGTGTTGTGTCGTCAAGGAGATTCATGAAATCGTTTGATGTTCGGCTCATTGAAAAGAAGAATCGCCGGTTTGTCGAAGCTCTGGGGAGAATCGACCACCTCGAATGCGAGAAGGACGTTGTAGATCTTCTGAGCGTCTGTTCGCAGTTCAAAGCTGAACGGATCCTTCTGCACGGTAACATCTTCACAGAGAAATTTTTCGATTTAAAGTCGGGGCAGGCCGGCATGGTGGTCCAGAAACTTGTCAACTATCAGATCAAGACAGCCGCGCTGCTGACACCCGACCAGGTGCGCGGTAAATTCGGGGAGTTCGTTGTCGAAACGAATCACGGTCACCATTTCCGTGTATTCTTCGATCGACAGTCGGCCGAAACGTGGCTGGTTGCCGATTGAAATGTTCTCCCATGGCCGCTCCAGTACGGACAAAGCACGTATGACAGTACATCCAGATGGACCATCAGACCAGGACCTTATCCAATTGATTGAGGTGTTTTCCGGCGACCAGGATCTGCTGAGCTGGTTCTTTTCCCTGCAACAAATGAGCGACGCCGTCCGCCAAAGCCACTTGAGCAGCATGGCTGACGGTATGCGTACAACACATGAGAGACCAGAGCTCATCTCGGTCGTTGAATCGCTTAAATCTCCACTCGTTTTTGCCTCCGCTGTGCGGACAATCGAGTCGATCCGCCCCTAGACCCGCTCCATCAGTTGATGTTGTATTTCAGAAGACGCCTTGCGTCTTGTCAGAAGCTCCCCGAAGGCCTGCCTACCCGAGGTGTGCTCATGAGAAGGATCCGTCCAAAGGACTCCCCAAAGGGAACCCTTCGTACTCTGACGGGAGAAGATCTCATGAATTCCCGAGTGAAAAGTCTTTGATAGTACTCGAGTTGTGTCTTTCCAGAAGTGGCAACAGCATGCACACACTTGTACGTATTTCTACGTACAACCAATTTGTACGTAATAGTACGAATTGACATTTCATCATTCCTTTCCGTGCTTTGATTTGAACCACGCATCGTTCGGCGGCGCTCCATCATCGGAGGACAGACCGCACTCATTGCCTTAGCACCGGAATGGACGAAACAAAGCCAAACGTAACAACTCATCATCCCCTCGTGAACAAACCGAGCATGGCGCAGACTGCTACACTTGAGCTCAACTACCTGTCGTACGATTCGTACGTGAGGCTCTGTTCCATCATCGGCATCTACGTCGGCTTTGCCGCTTCGTTTCTGTTTTTTGTGCTCGACCTCCTTGGCATGAACGCCTCCATCCACCTGGGATTCTTTTCCCTGCCCGACATTTGGAGCGGCGTCGTGGTTCTTTTTGTCGGTCCTTTTGTGTCTTGGATCATCGCTGCTGTTGGAGGAGTGTTCACATACAGGCTATTCGTCTGTGCGCTTAAAAAATATTCCGGCTTGAGCCTGACCGGTGATTGGCTGGTGAAGAAAGAGAACAGTACGCCGCCTGATGACACGGCTCAGGTCTGAAGACGGCACCCGGTACCGGCGGCGTGGAACCCTAAGAAGAAGAAACGATTGTTCGACCAGGAGATGTGCATGAGTTACCCGGAAGAAATTGTACAAGCGGTGTGGGAAAAAGCCAGATCTGTGGATGATAACGATGCGCAGGTCTGGCGAAAGGACGAGTGCGGCGCATGGATTCAACGTGCGATGTATGGAGACAGGAGTTCACAGTACGGCTGGGAGATCGACCAACTCGGATCTGACACGACTGAAGGAATCGCCAACCTCATGCCCCTTCAATGGAGAAACAGGATGGGTAAGGGCGATGGTCGGTTGATCTGCTCCGTCACGTCGAACGGCATCGACAACAAAGAGATACTCGAAGGAGATGCCATTGAAAAGCGTCAGGTCCGGTGAGATGCGGGACAACTGACGCGCGGTGCAAAAGACCAACGCTCATCCCGGACATCCCTGCTCGTGGTCGCAGAACCATGGACGTCCAACTTCGTGGGCCGCTATCGGGCCGGCTTTGAGTCACATGATCAGTTCACGCTGGTTAATGTGGGTGAGGGGGAAAAACTTGAGGCCGGTCCGATAGGGTTCACAAAGGATCCCATTGTGGGCAAGCGTGTTGTGGAGGGCACTCTATGAAACCAGGGAAGCAGCTCACCGTGCTCGTTGCAGATTGCCACGGAGAAATCCGCGAAGCAGTCTGCGAATTCCTGAACCGCACCCAGGGGGTCCATGTCGTCGCCGAGGCGCTGAACGGCTTTGAGGTAATAGCCAAGGTCGAGCTCCTGAGACCGGACATCGCCCTCCTCGACGTTGGGCTTCCGGAACTCAATGGCATCGAGACAGCACGCATTATCAAGCGAAGGTTTGCTTCAACCAAGGTGTACCTCGCGACCCTCTTCGATGAATCAATGTACGAAATGGAAGCCCACCGGGTGTCGGCCGACGGAATCATCTCCAAGTCCGACCTGAAGCGCGGGCTTTCCTCGCTGCTGCGGATCGCACAGCATCAGGCGACACAATGACCGGTCATCGAAAACACACTACAGGAAATGCTAAGTCCCATCCTGCGCCAGGCGGACCCGGGACTTCGGGTCGGCCTGGTCAGCCGAAGCACATCCTGATCGTCGACGAGGACATGCTGAGCATTGTCAATATTTCACAGTTCTTGCTCCGCAGCGGCTACGTCCTCTCTCACGCGACAGATGAAGACGACGCGATCAATGTTGCGAGGAACGAAAAACCCGACCTGATTATCTTCGCGATGGACGGGTCGCGTGGCGACTCGTTTCAACTGGAGCGTTCGCTGCAGAGTGGCAGCGAGACGAAGCCGATTCCGATTCTGTTTGTTCTGGATTCTGACGGAAAGCCTGGTCACGGTCCCCAGATTCTCGGACCGCGAACGTACCTCACCAGGCCTTTTACACAGGAGCAGCTTTCGGCGGCGGTACGCGAGCAACTGGCACATGTCGCGGATTTGTCGCTGACATAAGCGCTGCGGGCGGACTTCGGGACGTGTCACACGGTTCACTATGAATACTGAGCATTCTGATCAACCCGGATCTTTCATGACCACAATGCATCCTGACGCTGTGTCTGCCGCTGCGTTTACAGTGTACGTCCGGCACAACATGCCCTTGTTCACGGACGGCGATGCTGTGAGAAACTACGAGTCTATTCTGCTGAGGGAAACACAACGAGCCTGCTGCGATGCTTTTGTCTATGTTTTCATGCCTTCACGATGCCACCTCCTCCTTCAGGGGAGAGGAGGTCAGGCAAGTTTCGTCGATGCGTTGAAAGGTTTTAGGCAGGCAGCAGGCTATTGGCTGTCGAAAGTCCATTGCGATGTCGAGTGGTCCGGCAATCACGGCAGCGATCCTGCCATGACACAGCAGGAAATTCGAGAATACGCGCGCCACATGCTTAATGCGCCGGTCCGGACGGGACTCGTCGATGACTGGAAACAGTACCGCTACAAAGGTTCAACGTTGTATCAACTCGAATCCCTGTTGTAGTCTTCGCAGATCAGACTTCTCGTTGACGCTTTCCATCCGCGATCTTTCATCTCATTTTCCTCCTTCCTGTTCCCCTCTTTGTTGAATCTCAGCCTAATTTTCGCCATTTTGGGAAAAATTCGATCATCCCAAAGCAATAGGGATGAACATCTTTTGAGCCTTGTTTCGATCCTCCTCTGATTTCGGCGGCTCATGAAGGGCGAGCCTGCATCGGCGTACATTCAGGCACTGCCATTTCAGGGAGGGTTCATTTCCAGTACGTTTGTCGAACGGATCCACCATGCTGCTCATCTTTCCGGCCATAGAAATACGACGAGGCGAGTGCGTCCAGATTGTCCACGGCGAACCGGGCTCTGAGAATGTCTATTCCGTCGACCCTGTGAAAATGGCCGTGCTCTGGCGCGGCGAGAATGCGAAGACGCTCCATATCTCGGACGTCGATGGAGTAAAGACCGGGAGAGTTCATAACTGGGATATCATTGAGAAAATTGTCAAGGCGGTGGACATACCGATCCAGGTTGGCGGGGGACTCCGGAATTACGACGACATCAAGGCCCTGCTTGAAAAGGGAATATATCGGATTGTCATCGGGACGGTCGCGATTCACGACCAGAGCCTTGTCGAACGACTGATACAGGATTTTGGGGCCAGGAAAATTGCGATCTCCGTGGAAGCGTTTGAGGGGAGGATCAGGTCGGATGGCGGCGTCCACATCCACGACGTCTCTCCGCTTTCGTTTACGCTCCAGATGAAAAAGCTCGGCGTGTCACGCATTGTCTATTCCGAAATGAGCTCTGACGGGGTGACGAAGGTCAGCAATCCGGAATCCCTGAAACAACTCGCGCAGGCATCCGGCGTTCGCATTACCGCCCAGGGGGGTATCAACGGATACCTGGATCTCATACGTCTCCAGGAAATTGAAAAGTACGGCGTCGATTCGGTCATCGTCGGAAAAGCGTTGTATGAAAACCGATTCCCGTGTCAGCAGCTCTGGCGGCTCAACGAAAAAGGGCTCACCGATCTCGGGCCGACGCGGCGCATCTGATTACTGAAGGAAGAACCTCGTGGCAAAAGATCTGAAGGTCACTGTGATCGGCCATCTCGCGATGGATCACTTTCACTTGAATGACCCGGCCGGGAACGAGCAGGTCGTCGAAACTCCGGGCGGCATTTACTATTCCGTGGCCACGCTTGCCGCATTGTTCTCCCCTGACGACAGGATCATTCCCGTCTTCGGTGCGCACGAAGCGGCCTACGATGCACTTGTCGGACAGCTGCAGACACTCGGTAACGTCGATACAAAGGGGATATTCAAGACAAAGGAGCAGCTGAACGAAGTTCACTTTTTCAAGACCCCCGCCGGCGCACGGGTCGAGTGTTCAAAGCACATTGCATCCCCGATCCCATTTCAGAGAATCAAACCGTTCCTCGACGTCGACGGCATACTCGTGAACATGGCCTCCGGCTTCGACATCATGCTCGAGACGCTCGACAACATCCGCATGAATGTGCGCGATGACGGAATCCCGATTCATTTCGACTTTCACTCGCTAACGCTGGGAGTGGACGAGGAATTCAAACGGTTTCGCCGGCCACTGAGCGACTGGAGACGATGGTGCTTCATGCTTCATTCAATTCAGGTGAGCGAAGACGAAGCTGCAGGTCTGACAGCAGAGCGCTATGATGAAGCGACCCTCATCAACCAGATGATGCCGCTGATGGTGAACGGGCTCGTGATTACCCGCGGCGACCGGGGCGCAACCCTCATCCGACAGGAACATAAGAAACTGTTCCGGCACGATATTCCTGGAATCCAAGTACCCGAGGTGACGGACACAACCGGATGTGGCGACGTGTTCGGTGCGGCACTTTTCGCCGAGTACCTGCACACCAAGGACCTCGAAAAGGCTGCAGAGGCGGGGAACCGGGCCGCGTCCTTCAAATCGACGTTCCGCGGCACCGACGGGTTGCAGGCCCTTCGCAATTCTCCTCTTCCCTCAGCATCGACATAGCAAACAACCGGGATCACGGCATGGTTATCATGAAATTTGGGGGCACGTCGGTTGAAGATGCACGTGCCATGGAGAATGTGATTCGGATTGTCGCGAAGGAGGAATCACATCAGCCTGTCGTTGTTCTTTCGGCAATCGCCGGGGCCACCAATGCTCTTCTCAAGTCGTCGGCGATCGCGTTGGAAGGGAATCTTGACGCGGCTCACGCCGAGCTCAACGCCCTGCTCGACAGGCATGTGACATTGCTGGAAAATCTGCTGAAGGACCGATCGGAGATTCAGCAGCTCATCCTTACCTTCCGCCGGCGGTTCGACGAACTGAAAACTCTGTGTCAGGGCGTCGCCATCCTGGGAGAGCTCACGAACCGCTCCCTCGACGCGCTGGCCTCCGTCGGTGAACAGCTTTCGACAATGATTCTCTCGAGGACGATGGTGGAGCGGGGATTCAACGTTGAGCTTGTCGATGCACGGAGATTCATGATCACGAACGATCAGTTCGCGTCGGCAGCTCCCAACTTTGAGCTTATTCACCGGATGGCAGGTGATCTCCTGCTCCCCCCCCTGCGATTGGGCAAGATCGTTATTACACAAGGATTTATCGGCTCAACGGCGAAAGGAATTACAACGACTCTCGGCCGCGGCGGTTCGGACTATTCCGCCGCAATCATAGGAGCCGCACTCAACGCCGATGAAATCCAAATCTGGACCGACGTGGACGGCGTGCTGACGGCAGATCCCCGCATCGCGCCTGCGGCAAAAAAGCTGAAAATCATCTCGTTCCGTGAAGCGTCGGAGTTGGCGTACTTCGGAGCAAAAGTCCTCCACCCGAGCACGATCCTGCCCGCGGTCGAGAAGAACATCCCGGTTGTGGTTCTGAATTCAAAGCACCCCGAGTCAACAGGGACCAGGATTGTCGGCGACCCGCCAAAGTCCAACGCGGTGGTCAAGTCGATAGCGTCGAAGAAGGGGATCACCGTCATCAATATCCAGTCCACCCGGATGCTCATGGCATATGGATTTCTCTCGTCCATCTTCTCTGTCTTCCAGAGACACAAGACGGCCGTCGACCTTGTCAGCACCTCGGAGGTTGCAGTGTCGCTGACGATCGACAATACCGCGAACCTCGAGCAGATCGAGGAGGAGCTTCGCGAATTCTCGGACGTCACCGTCTTTCCAAACAAGGCGATCGTTTGCGTCGTTGGCGAACAGATGCGTGCCACGGCGGGCGTTGTCGACCGGGTCTTCAGGGCGTTGAACAACATCAACGTGATCATGATTTCACAGGGAGCATCCGAAATCAACATGAGCCTCGTGATCGAAGAAGATTTTGTCACTCGTGCCGTGCAGCAGCTGCACAAGGAGTTCTTCGAACCGGTCCCGGAGCTCGACCTCTTTGAACAGGTGGACGCATGAGTCATTCACAGCACCCGGTCCGTATTGCCCTGATCGGCTACGGGAAAATGGGAAAAGAGGTGGAGCGCGCCGCGCTTGAGCGCGGGGACCAGGTCACTGCGCGCATCGACATCGACTCCCCTTCCCTTTCGACCGATGGCGTGCGTGAGGCCGACGTCGCCATTCATTTTGCGACACCGTCAACCGTTGCACAGCACGTCAGGGAACTCGCCCAGCTTCGGAAACAGATCGTCCTCGGCACAACCGGCTGGACGCACGAGATGCAGAACATCCGTTCAATCGTTGACTCTGCAGGGATCGGATTGGTCTACGCTTCGAACTTCTCCGTCGGTGTCAACATCCTTTACAGGCTCCTGAGGGAGGCTGGGTCGCTCATTGACAGGTTCGGCGAATACGACGTCTCGGTTCACGAGATCCATCACAAAGACAAGCTCGACGCGCCGAGCGGAACAGCCCTGAGCATCGCCGATGTCCTCCTGAAGACGATACGACGAAAGACGAAAGTTCTTGCAGGATCGCCTTCGGGCAAGATTCTGCCCGAGCAGCTCCAGGTGACGTCCGGACGGTTTGGCTCAGTCGTCGGCACACACAGCGTGACGTTTGAGTCATCGGCCGACAGCATTGAAATTGTCCATACGGCAAAAAACAGAACCGGCTTCGCGTTAGGGGCGGTGGTCGCTGCCGAATGGGTCAACGGAAAGAAGGGAATGTTTACCTTCGAGGAAGTGCTTTCGGACCTTTTCAAACAGCAATCATAGGGACAACCCATGGCAAAACGAAAGGCTTTTCAGGGAACCGGGACAGCGCTTGTAACACCGTTCAAAAAAGATGGCTCGCTCGACGAGAAGTCGCTGCGTCGACTTGTCGAATTCCAGATCCAGAACGGCGTCGAAGCACTGATTCCTGTCGGCACCACCGGCGAGAGTCCAACCCTTACGTACGATGAGCACTACCGCGTATTCGATGTCGTCATCGATCAGGCCAATGGGCGTGCGAAGATTTTCGCCGGAACAGGAAGCAACAACACCCAGGAAGCGATCGAGCAGTCCCAGCATGCGAAGAACGCAGGGGCGGACGCGGCGCTCGTTGTTGGCCCCTACTATAACAAGCCTTCGCAGGAAGGATATTTCCGGCACTACCAGGCAATTGCCGATGCGGTTGATATTCCAATCATCGTCTACAACGTTCCGGGGCGAACGGGGGGGAACATCGAGGCGGCGACAACCCTCAGGATCGCAGCTGAGATTCCCTCTGTCATGGCAGTCAAGGAGGCGTCGGGAAACATGGCCCAGATCATGGAAATTGCCAGGAACAAACCGGCGGGGTTCTCTCTCCTTTCCGGTGATGATGCACTGACGCTCCCCATGATGTCGTTGGGCGGTGACGGATGCATCTCGGTTGTGGCGAATGAGACGCCTAAAATGTTCTCAGACCTCGTTCGTCTGTGTCTTCAGGGAAAGTGGGATAAGGCGCGTGCTCTCCACAACACACTTCTTCCTCTGATGAACATCAACTTCATCGAGGCAAATCCCATCCCCGTGAAAGCCGCTGTGGCCATGATGGGGATGATTGAAGAAGTTTATCGATTGCCCCTTGTTCCGATTGGTGAAAAGAACCGTGAAAAACTCAAAACCGTTTTGAAGGAGCTTGGGCTCATCTGAACGTGTACAATGCACAAGGATTTTCGCGATGTCTCTCAAAGAACAGATCGAATCGCTCTTCGAACAGAAAACCGACACACTGGACCGCGGCGCTGCACTACAGGCATTCAACGAGTTCAAGTTCTTCCTGAACCAGGGGGATATTCGTGCGGCTGTGAAGTCCGGAGGGGACGGGAATGTCGAAGGATGGATCGTCAACAGCTGGGTGAAGAAG
>DATJQB010000201.1:0-5770 GCA_035506075.1 Bacteroidota bacterium
AATGGAATGCTCGCACCGCTGTTCCACTACTCCATCAAAGGAGCCGCTTGGTATCAGGGAGAATCGAACGCTGGTCACCCCGAGGAATACCGCGAGCTTCTGCCAGCGCTCATACGGGATTGGAGGGGACATTGGAATGAAGGAGAGTTCCCGTTCCTGATCGTACAACTCCCGAATTTTATGGACTCAAAACCCCAGCCGTCAGAAAGTGGTTGGGCATTGCTTCGTGAGGCCCAGCTCAAGACACTTGCAGTGCCCCAGACCGGGTTAGTCGTTGCAATCGATATCGGGGAATGGAATGATATTCATCCGCTGAACAAGAAAACAGTCGGTAGCCGGCTCGCTCTTGCGGCAGAGCACGTTGCATACGGCGACAACAAGGTGGTGTACTCAGGCCCGATGTACCATTCGATGATTGTTCAAGAGAACAAGATTGTCCTCTCGTTTTCCAATACAGGAAGCGGTTTGGTGGCGAAGGATGGTAACCTGAGGACATTTGCCATTGCCGGTCAGGACCAGCATTTCATTTGGGCAAAGGCAAAGATTCAAAACGACAGCGTAGTTGTTTGGAGCGATGATGTGCCTCATCCTGTCGCAGTAAGGTACGCGTGGGCTGATAATCCGGCCGGTGCAAATCTGTACAATGCAGAGGGACTGCCCGCCTCACCCTTTAGAACGGATCAATGGACAATCGCAAGTCAGCGGTAAGCCGGGACACTGTGCGATCCAGAAGCGATAGATCAGCCAATCCGACAGGCGGAGATCTTGTTATCGGACTGGATTGCAGTACCACGAGCGTCAAGGCGATCGCATTCGACAGGCATGGGAAGATTGCGGCGGAAGCTCACGAGCCCATTCGCCTCATGTCACCTCAACCAAACTACTACGAACAGGATCCCGATCACTGGTGGACTGCAGCCCGGCGGTCACTCAAGACCGTCACACGTTCAGTTGATGCAGCCAGGATCATCGCGCTCTCCATTTCAAACCAGCGAGAAACATTCGTTCCTCTGGACGCAAAGGGAAAAGCGCTCCGCCCTGCCATCATATGGCTGGATGAGCGGTGCAAGGCGGAAGTGGAGCCCTTTGCACGCAAGGTCGGAAAGAGAAGGATTCATCGTCTCACCGGCAAGCCCCCCGACTATGCGCCGGTCGTCTATCGACTTGCGTGGATGAAAAAGCGCGAGCCGAAGCTCTTCTCCTCGATCCACATGATCTGCGACGTTCACGCCTTCATCGCCTGGAAGCTGACAGGATTGTTCGACACAAGCTGGGCAAGCGCCGATCCGCTTGGGCTCTTTGACATGAAACGAAAGGAGTGGTCGGAGCCTGTTCTCAAGGCACTGGGGATGACGAAGCAGCAATTCCCGGTACCGAGACGTCCAGGCAGCTTCATCGGGCACATTACACGTAGCGCGGCCCGGTCAACGGGGCTGACGCCTTCAACGCTCGTGATCGCAGGGGGCGGGGATGGACAGGCAGCAGGATTGGGAGCGAATGTTCTTTCTTCCGCCCGCGCATATCTCAATCTCGGAACTGCAATAGTTGCCGGAGTTTTTGGCGAAGGGTACATGACCAGCAAGGCTTTTCGCACGATGTGCTCCTGCTCGGAGGATGGGTACTACTACGAATGTAGTTTGCGGGCCGGAACGTTTTCGATAAATTGGGTCATCAGGAATATTCTGAAGATTGATCCGCAGGAGAAGCCGGAGATTTATGCACAACTCGACCGGGAGGCAGGGGCAGTTCCGGCCGGATGTGACGGACTGTTGTATCTGCCTTACCTGTGCGGAGTGATGAACCCTTACTGGGATAGCACTGCGAAGGGCGCGTTTGTAGGATTATCTTCGTCACATGACCGCGGGCATCTTTACAGATCCATCCTCGAAGGAATCGCGTTTGAACAGCTTGTTGCGATCGGTGAAGTTGAGCGGAGCGCACGATGTCGTGTGAAGGAGCTTGCAGCAATCGGGGGAGGAGCGTCGAACGAACTTTGGTGTCACATCATTGCGGACGTTACCGGCAGGAAGGTCTCGGTGCCCGAATGCGCGGAAGCCTCGGGCCTCGGCGCCGCCATGGCTGCCGCCGTCGGTGCGGGCTGGTACAGTACATTCAGACAGGCAGCATCACGGATGTCTGCCAAGTCATCAACCATCACGCCAAACAAAAAACGGCATCAACACTACAGCCGGATGTTCAAATCCTACCAGCGTCTCTATCGAACACTTCGCTGACAGGCTGCGGAAAAGACACGCCCGCGTCTCGTTGAGCACCGCCGTAGGGCGGGGTACCTTCTGTTGAAACGCGTCCACCGATGCACATCTCAAGCGTTTCATTCCGCCCCCGCAACATCGGTTCCCGCTTCACGCTGTTCTGTTCGAGGTATTATTTTGTCGGAGCGTACGCTCCAACGTACTGCCCTTCGGGCTGTGAGAGGCCCATCAGCTTTCTGATTTCAGAAGGAAGCAGTGCCCCCGCCTTCGCGCCCGGCGCGCTCGCCAGCAACTGATAGTTGCCCAGCAGAGAGCTCTTGAAAAGCGGGCCGCCGTAGCCAAGCTTCGAGATGTCGTGTGCAGAGAACTGCGGCAGTTTGGTCCGCATCTCATCAGCTGACGCGAAACCGGTCCCGCAGTCTCCCGACGGCATGGGGGACCAGAGAATCAACGGTGAAGACGACTCCGCTGCGCGGATGTAAACGTTGTGGTCGATTTGTTTGAGCATCGGATTCGGAAGCTGTTTGCAGATTGAATCCGGCTGCCAGACGAACAGGAGCGGACGCTTGAACCGCTCATCGCCTGTCAGGAGGTTGTTCATGAAGACGTGGCCTTCCCGTTTGTCCACATCCGGTCCAGTGCTTGAGTGCCATCCGAACATTCGGTCGTTTGCCGGGTTCCGGGCGTTGCGTGAGATACAGGCGGTGCTGTTGACGAACGTGTTGTTATAGACTTGAACGTTCGCACTGTTGAGGATGAAAACCCCCTGATCGCAATTCACGAAGACGTTGCCCGCGCACACGGCTCCCTTTGAAATCTCGAAGAAGAACCCGTTCATGCTTGGGTAGGGTGCTTTTTCATTGAAGGTCCTGGAAGTCGATCCGACGCCTTCCACCCAGTTGTTCAGGAAGCGGCCGTCCACCTCGCCGACATCATACCAGATGCCGTTTGAGTACGGCAGATCGATCACCAGGTTATCCTCGCAGGTGACCCGGTAGCTCTGGTTGAAGATCTTGACGGCCGCCGGGTAATAACCGGTGATCTGCTCGATGTTGTTACGGCTGAAGATGTTCTTCTCCAGGAGCACATCGGATGATCCGATGATATAAATCCCTTCTGTGCTTGTGTCGCTCACCTTGCAGCGCCGCATCGTCAGGTGATCACCGCGCAGATACGCAGCGACGCGCGAGCAAAATGTGAGCGTGCAATCTTCCAGTGTCGTCCCAACGACATCTTTGCCGTGTTCCGCTTCGGAAGAGACCGCTTCAGGTTCCTTTCCTTCCACTTCGAGCGCCCGATATGCATACTGTGTGAAGACGATCCCACGGATTGTAGGCCCTTTGTGATCGGACTGTTTTCCGTGAAGTTCACCCATGACTCTCTTCATCGCGACATCGAACGCGGTAATTTCGACAAGCTTGTGAGACGGATCTGTTCCAATATAGACCTGCTGGGAATCGTAGTCGATGTAGTATGAGTTCTCGTCGACTTCGCCCTCGCGTCCGACGGCCTTGAGGAATTTGCCATCCACGAACACCATGTCGTTGTTAAAAATGCAGAGAGGTGTTTCTTTGCCAAACCTGTCGCGGGACCACCAGCTGTCGGGCTTGGCGGGGAAAAGATGCGTCCACGTTGTCTTCCACAATCCGTTGCCGAGGTTTTTCCAATCCTTTGCGACGTACGTTCCCTTCAACACAGGTTGTTCGTCAGCGTAGGGCTGTATCGTGATGCCCTGGTTGAGCATGAGGTTGCCCGTCCGATAAACCCCTCCGCGCATGACGATCGCATCGCCAGTCTGAACTTTCTCGATCGCCGATTCCAGCGTCGTTGGGGCATCGAGCGAGCTGCCGGGCTGCTCCGGTTTTCCGTCGACTGCAACGTAGTAAATCCTGCCAGCACCGGTGGGCAGTTGATAGTGCTGAAGCATTGGACCGTATGGACCACCCGAGGGCTGGGAGTATGAAAGCAATGTACCGACAATCAGCAGAATGGAGACTTCGATCGCAAAGTGCCGCATCGTGGGTTTTCCTTCATGTGGTAGTTTGAATTTGTACATCGACATCAGGCAAATACAATGGTCTTCTGGCCGTGGACGAGAATCCTGTGTTGGACGTGGTAATAGAGCGCCCGGGCGAGGATGAGCCTCTCAAGATCACGTCCCTTGCGGACAAGATCGCTCACTCCATCCTTGTGGGAAATCCGTATGATATCCTGCTCAATGATCGGTCCCTGGTCGAGGTCCTTCGTGACGTAGTGGCTCGTGGCCCCGATAATCTTGACGCCCCGATCATATGCCTGTCGGTACGGATCGCGTCCCGCAAAGGCAGGAAGGAATGAGTGATGGATGTTGATGATTTGATTCGGATACTGGTCGACGAAACTGGCTGAGAGCACCTGCATGTAGCGGGCCAGAACGATGGTGTCAATCCCCAGATCTTTCAGGAGAGAAAGCTCGCGTCCTTCCTGCTCCATCCGGTTCTCGTTTGTAATGGGGAATACTGCGTAGGGAATCTGGTGCAGTTCCGCCAGAGGCCGAAGATCCTCGTGGTTGGAAAGAACGAGCCGGATTTCCGCGTCGAATTCCCCCGATCGCTGGCGCCAGAGAATTTCCTGGAGACAATGATCAAGTTTTGAAACGAAGATGGCGATCCGTTGCTTTCGCGAGGTGAACTTGATCTGCCACGTCGCGTTGAACTCCCGGGCGAGAGGCAGGAACGCGGCGTGAACCTCCGACTCCGGCACCGAGAAGTTCTTCATGTCCCAGGCAATGCGCAGGAAGAATGACGTTCCGTCGACGTGCTCGTCGAGGTCGATGATGTTGCCTCCGCGCTCGAACACGAAATGAGAGATGCGTGAGATGAGACCGGTCCGGTCCGGGCATGAGAGGAGCAACACTGCATTGCCCGCTATTTGTTCCTGCGCTTTGATGTGTTCCACGGAGTACTCCTTGATCGGATTTTGAAACCTCGAATTTCGGGCTACTTCATCAGGACCATCTTCTTGGTGCCGACGTAGGCGCCGGATACAAGCCGGCACACGTACACACCTGATGGGAGGTTCTGAGCATTCCAAACAACCGTGTGAGAACCGGCGGGTTGCATGCCGTCCACAAGCGTCGCTACTTCCTTTCCCAGGGCATCGAAGATCTTCAATCTCACCACGCCGGTGGCTGTCAGTTGATAATTGATCGCTGTTGAAGGATTGAACGGGTTCGGATAGTTCTGCAGCAATGCAAAGTCCCCTGCAATCTGGTTCTGCTCTGACCCTACAGCACTGACGACTGTCGATAACCCGCTTATGGCTGTCGACAATGCAGTTTTCGCGTTCCCAAGCGTCGCATCGGCGGCAAGCGTTATCGAATAGTTCTGATCACGGGCTGTCACGGCTGACGCGAGTGCGGTCTGGAATGCTGTCCAGGAGGGGGCGTTGTAGGCACCGCGCTGGATTGTTCGTGCGTACGAGATGATCGAGTCGAGAGCGTTGTAATTGATCCCCACATTTGCAACCTCGTAGAATGCGGGCTTGCACTGATCATTGCCGTCCCAGAGGGAAGACGA
>DATJQB010000202.1:0-13999 GCA_035506075.1 Bacteroidota bacterium
ATTCGAACGAGCGGCGAGTACCGGATCAGCAACTTCCTCATCTGGCAAATCGCCTACAGTGAGCTCTTCATATCTCAGGAGTACTGGCCCGCGTTCCGCAGAAAGCAACTCTACGATGCAATCGCCAATTTCCAGGGCCGCGAACGCCGGTTTGGGATGGTGAGTGAACAGCTTCAAAAGGACGAATCCAGCAGCATTGCCCCATTGCGTGGGATGGAAAGGTTTTTGAAAAGTGCGTCGAAGTCTTAAGCTTGTTCTGATTGCCGCCGCAGTGTCGGTGTGGTGTGCTCCGCTGGTTGCTCAGCAGCGCCCGGAAGTAGTAAAAATCCTTGGCATCTCCGTCGAAGGTCAGCGATCATCGGATCCTGCCGCTATCATCGCGAACACCGGACTCAAAGTGGGAGATGAAATCACACTCCCCGGTGATCAGACCCGGACCGCGATTGAGCGGCTCTACGGCCTCCGCTTGTTCGACGATATCCAGATCCTCGTCGAAAACCGGACTCCCGAGGGGGTCTATCTTCTGATCCGGGTCAAAGAGAATCCGCGCCTGAGCAAGATCGAAATTTCCGGGAACGATGAACTCAGCGAGGACGAGGTGCTGAAGCGCGTCAACCTCGTGAAGGGACAGATCGTAACGGCGCAGGACCTTTCCCTCATTGTGCGCCTCCTCCGCTATAAATATTCCGAGGATGGATATCTCAACGCTGAGATCAAACCGATCCTGACTCCCGATTCCACCGGCAACCGTGTTGCACTGAAGGTCAATATCACGGAAGGACCCAAAGTCAAGGTCGACCTTATCCGGTTCCACGGCAACAAGAAATTCGACGATGATGATCTCAAAGGCGCGATGAAGGAAACGAGCGAGCGCACCTGGTGGAAGTTCTGGGCGAGCAATAAGTTCGATAAGAAGAAATACGAGGAAGACAAGCACCTCATCCTGGCTTTCTACCAGAAGAACGGCTATCGGGACGCCGAGATTCTTTCGGACTCCATTTCGTACGACAAGAACAAGCAGTACATGACGATCGATATCTCGGTGCGCGAAGGATCGCAGTACAGAATCCGGAACATCAGCTGGGATGGAAACACGGTGTATCCTGCCGAAGTGTTGACGCAGCGCCTTGGGTTTGCCAAAGGGGAGATCTACGACAAGGAGAAATTCGAAAAGAACCTCTACAGAAGTGAAGAAGAAACGGACGTCTCCTCGCTGTACATGGACAATGGGTATCTCATGTTCCAGGCAGAGCCCGAGGAAATTCCCGTTGCGGGGGACAGCCTCGATATCGTTATTCATCTGCGGGAACGCAACCAGTTCCGCATCGGTCAGGTGAACATCACAGGCAACACGAAAACATACGAAAAGGTCATTCGGCGCGAGCTCTTCACGCTGCCGGGCGACTATTTCAGCCGCCAGGGCGTGATACGCAGTGCCCGGCAACTCTCGCAGCTCAACTACTTCAATCCTGAGAAGATTAAGCCGGACACCAAGAACCTGGATCCCGAAAAGGGGACCGTCGATCTCGAATACGCAGTTGAGGAAAAATCGAGCGATACGTTCAATATGTCGGTCGGTTACAGCGGGTACTTCGGATTCAACGGCGCGCTCGGACTCACGTTCAATAACTTCTCACTGAAGGAACCCCTCAGGGGCGGCGCAGGGCAGCAATTGAGTTTCGATTGGCAGTTCGGCGAAGGGAGCAGGTACAGAACCTTCTCGATTGGTTTCACCGAGCCCTGGTTGAACGACACGCCAACCCTGCTTGGCGTCAACGTGTTCGACCAGCGGCAGATTTTCGTGTACGATTATCGCCTGACCGGCATGTCGGTGAGGGTCGGACGACGATTGAAGTGGCCGGATTATCTGTTCCGCGCAGACTGGACTGTCAAGTTTCAGAGGAACGACGTCATCTCCGGCGGATCGTACTTCATCGAGGGATTGACGACACAGGTCGATGTATCGCAGGTCATCTCTCGCAACAGCACCGACAGCCCGATTTTCCCGACCCGGGGATCCAATTTCTCTTTGCTGACCGAGCTCTCGGGTGGAGTCCTGCCGGGCAACGTGAAGTTTTCGAAACACATTTTCAGCGCCGATTGGTACGTTCCGATTTTTGGCGGCAACAGGATTGCCCTTGCCATGTCGAGCGTACTCGGATTTGTGTTCGGCATCGGTGACAACCCCAGGATCCAGCCGACGGATGTCTTCTTCATGGGAGGCACGGGACTTGGCTACTTTAACACGACGCCTCTGCGTGGATATGAGGATCGCGGTGTCGGTCCGGCAGCGGGGGGTCTCTCGCTGTTGAAGCATTCTGCTGAACTGAGATTTGCACTTGCCATCAATCCTATCCCAATCTACACGCTTCTCTTCGCTGAGGCGGGCAACGTCTGGAAAGAACCGAAGGTCACCGATCCCATGGACCTTCGCCGTTCTGCGGGCGCCGGCGTTCGGTTGATGATCAATCCGATCGGCATGGTCGGGTTCGACTATGGCTACGGTTTCGACGCCGCGACGCCTGGCGGAGCGCCGCCGGGATGGCGTTTCCACTTCCAGTTCGGAAAAGGATTCTAGGTCCCTGTTCGTTGTTAACCACTCTAAATCGTTCACATCAATTTGAGGATACCGTGAAGAACACTCTCTTTGTTATTGCGCTTCTCGTCGCGTTCGTTCTTTCCATCAGCAGTGCGACGGCACAGGCCACCAAGTCTGCGTTCGTCGATTCAGAAAAAATTCTTGGCGAGCTGCCGGAAGCTCAGAAAGCATCAGCGGAGCTGAACGCACTGGTCAAGGGATGGCAGGATTCTGTCGCAAGCATGCAGGCCGATCTGCAGAAGCAGGCTGAAGAGTATCAGAAGCAGTCATCGGTGATGCCGCAGGCGAAGAAGGATGCGGAAGAGAAGCGCCTTGGCGAATTGAACCAGAAGCTGCGTGACTACTACACGCAGAAACTCGATACGCGTACCGGTGAGGCAGCCCAGGAGCGCGAGAAGCGCCTTACCCCGATCCGCGAAAAGGTTCTTCGTGCCATTGAAACGGTCGCAAAAGAAGATGGATTCACCTTTGTGTTTGACCGTGCAAACGTACTCTACGCCGATGCAAAGGTCGATCTTACATACAAAGTGATCGACAGGCTGAAGAGAGGAACGGCGGGGAAGGCGAAGTAGTGCCGGGTGATAGACCGCTCAGGGGGAACATCGGTCATTAATGAACGCGCAGAAAGGTGGGGTGTGATCATGAAACGAATCCAGTGGATGCTGGTCGTTCTGGCATGCCTTGTGCCGTCGTTGGCATCGAGCCAGGCGAAGGTTGCCTTCGTGACAACGGATGCAATCATGAAGCAGCTGCCAGACGCACAGGATGCCCAGAAACAACTCGATCAGATTGTCGTCGATTGGCAGGGGGAGCTCAACAAGCTTCAGCAGGACTGGCAGAAGAAGTACGATGACTACGAAAAGCGGAAGCTGATCATGACAGAGCAGCGCCGCGTTGACGCCGAGAAAGAGCTCCGGGATCTTGATACAAAAATCGCGGATTACCGGAACAAGAAGTTCGGGCAAAACGGCGATCTGTTCCAGAAACAGAATGAGCTCATGAAACCCGTGCAGGACAGGGTCTTCAAAGCCATCCAGGATGTCGCCGTTGAGGAAGGGTACGATTACGTGTTCGACAAGAGCGGCGAGATTTTGCTCATGTACGCTAACGCAAAATACGACCTCACGACGAAGGTGCTTGCCAAACTCACTGTTGTCCCCGGCGGTGCAAAATAGCATCCGGCTCACCTATGACGACGAACGAACTAGCTACATTCGTGCAGGGTGAGATCAGCGGAGATGGAGCAGTCGAAATTCTGCGGGTCGCCAAGATCGAGGAAGCAGGTCCTGGCGACCTGACGTTTTTGGCGAATCCGAAATACGAAAAACATGTCGCCGCAACTCGGGCGTCCGCAATTCTCGTGGCAACGACATTCGACGCTCAGCGCTGCGCGGTTCCGACCGGCCTCGTCCTCATACGAGTGCCGGACCCCTACATTGCCTTTCTCCATGTGCTGAAGCGACTCACGCCGATGCCCGATCCCTTCACGGAGGGAATTCATCCGACTGCGTCGGTTGCCCCGACCGCGGTGTTGGGAGCCGGCGTGTCGATTGGTGCTCACGTGGCAGTCGGTGAACGCGTGTCAATCGGAGCAGGGACAAAGATTGCACCTGGATGTGTTATTGGTGACGGTTCCTCGATTGGTGAGCAGTGTGTCCTTTTCGCGAACGTCAGCGTCTACCATGGCTGCAGGATCGGCAACAATGTCGTCATCCATGCAGGCGTTGTCCTCGGCAGCGATGGATTCGGCTTTGCCCCGAAACCCGATGGAACGTACGAGAAGATCCCGCAATTGGGGATCGTGGTGATCGAGGATGACGTGGAGATTGGCGCCAACAGTACGATTGATCGAGCAACACTCGGACAGACACTCGTGAAGCGGGGCACGAAGATCGACAATCAGGTTCATATCGCGCACAACGTGGTGATTGGCGAGAACACCGTCATCGCCGCCCAAACCGGGATCAGTGGAAGCACGAAAGTCGGGAACAATGTGGTGATCGCAGGCCAGGTCGGCATTGTGGGTCACGTTGAGATTGCCGACAGAACGGTGCTGCTTGCGAAAACGGGAGTCTCGAAAAACACGGAGCCGGGGGTCACGTACTGGAGCACGCCAGCGAAGGAACACAAGAGAGCGTTGAAGATTGAAGTAGTCATTCGATCGCTGCCTGAACTTGCGAACGATGTTGAAGAACTGAAGAAGTCACTGGAGAAACTGAGAGACCGGATAGCGCACCAACAATCATAACGAACTCCTTCGGGAAACCCTATGCTCGTTCAGCAACATACGATCAAGAAACCTGTCACAATGACCGGCGTCGGCCTGCACACGGGTGTGCAAACGACAATGACCTTCAAGCCAGCACCGGAGAACTACGGGATCCGCTTCCGGCGTGTGGACGTGGGCGGTACGCCCGAGATACCTGCCGATGTCGATCACGTGATCGAAGTCGAACGCGGAACCGTGATTGGTATCGGCGATGTCCGGATTCACACGGTCGAGCATGTGCTTGCCGCCATCGTGGGATTGCAGGTGGACAATGTGATCATCGAGCTCGACAACATCGAGCCGCCGATCGCGGATGGAAGCTCGAAGCCATTCGTCGATATGATCCTGGACGCCGGGGTGCTGGAGCAGGAAGCGCCGAAGGACTATCTCATCATCGATCAGACCATCCGTTATCAGAACGAGGAAAAAGGGGTCGACATCGTGGCCCTGCCGACCGACGATTTCCGGGTGACCGTGCTGATTGACTACCATAACCCCGCGCTGGGCAGCCAGCACACGGGCCTGTTCAGCCTGGAGAAGGAATTCATCACCGAATTTGCCCCTTCCCGGACATTCTGTTTCCTTCACGAAGTGGAGATGTTGCGCGACAAGGGACTCATCCGGGGTGGTAACCTTGACAACGCGATCGTTATCGTGGATCGTGACTTGTCCAACGATGATCTCAAGAAGCTTGCGCAGAAGCTGGGCATCGATCATGCGCTGATTCTTGGGACTACCGGTGTCTTGAACGAAAAGCAACTGCATTATAAAAATGAACCGGCGCGGCACAAGCTTGTGGATCTGATCGGCGATCTCGCCCTGATCGGCGTCCCGTTGAAGGCCCAGATTCTCGCGGCAAGGCCGGGACACGCAAGCAACGTGGAGTTCGCACGTAAGGTGCGCAAACTCTATCAGCAGAAAAAGCTTGTCAAGAAATACATGCACGTCCGGAAGGAAGGGGTGGTGTTCGACATCAACGCCATCCAGCGTATTCTTCCGCACCGTTATCCGTTTCTTCTCGTCGACAAGATCATCGACTTCCAGCTCGATGAACGCGTCGTCGGCGTGAAAAATGTCACACTCAACGAGCCGTTCTTCCAGGGGCACTTCCCCGATCAGCCGGTCATGCCTGGGGTCCTCATCGTCGAGGCGATGGCGCAGGCAGGGGGCATCCTGATGCTGAACGGAGTTGAGAACCCTGGCAATCAGCTCGTCTATTTCATGTCGATCAACAACGTGAAATTCCGAAGGCCGGTTGTGCCGGGTGACCAGCTCGTTCTTGATGTACAGATGGTCAGCAGAAGATCCAAATTCATCCAGATACGCGGTCAGGCGTTTGTCGATGGCAATCTCGTTGCGGAAGGCGATTTCTCCGCGGCCATTGTCGACAGGGAGAGCACACAGCAGAAGAGCGGGAACCATACGGACTCCTACCAGCTATCATCCACCACTCAGAATTCGAATTCAAAATAATGGCCACTCATATTGATGCACATGCGGTCGTGAGCCCGAAAGCCGCGATTGGCGATGGTGTGCAAGTCGGGCCGTACGCCGTCGTCGAGGACGACGTTGTCATCGGCAATGGAACGACGATCGGAGCTCATGCGGTTATCCATAGCGGAAGCAGGATCGGCAGGGAGTGCAGAATTCACTCGCTTGCGTCGATCGGCGATCTGCCGCAGGACCTGAAATTCAAGGGCGAGCCGACAACGCTCGAGCTTGGCGACAATTGCGTCGTCCGTGAATTTGTGACGTTGAACAGGGCGACGGCCGAAACGGGGAGAACGATCATCGGCAACAACTGCCTGTTCATGGCATACTCGCACGTGGGACATGATTGTGTGGTTGGAGACAATGCGATCCTTGCGAACTGCTGTGCACTCGGCGGGCATGTTCATCTCGGCAACTGGGTCATTCTCGGCGGCCTCACGCCGGTCCATCAATTCTGTCATGTCGGCGACCATGCGATGATTGGCGGAGGATTCCGCGTTGTCAAGGATGTGCCCCCCTACATCCTCGCGGGCAGCGATCCGCTCATTTTCGAACGTCTCAATATCATCGGCCTTCGCCGGAGGGGATTTTCCGAGAAGACCGTGGACCTTCTCGACAAAACGTACCGACTGATCTATCGCTCGAGCCTGAACGTTTCGCAGGCCGTAGCTCGTGTGAGAGAGGAAATCGAGATGATCCCGGAAGTGGAAGCGGTCCTGTCTTTCATCGCCAGCAGCAAACGGGGCATTATCTCCGGCTACGTGCATCACTAGTAGATGGATCGGCAGGCTCCGCATGCTGGAGCCGGATCCCATTGAAACCAGCACCGTCTTCTGAGATCCACTTCTCCCAGCCTTCTTGAGCAGATGAATGGAATGGCAGCTCCGAAATACCGGACACCGTACGGGTGCGTTCAACATGGAGTACGACCAGGCCCTGGCGCGGAAGCTCGCGGATTCGAATGGGCCGTCTGTCGTGCGGTTCTACGGCTGGGCGCCTCCCGCCATTTCGCTCGGCTGGCACCAGAACGCCTCGGACATTGATGAAGCGAGATGCGCGGCGGCCGGTGTCGACATCGTGCGGCGTCCAACGGGGGGCCGGGCCATTCTTCATTCAGATGAAGTGACATACAGCGTCGTGATGAAGGCGATGGATAAGAGCGTTCTTTCCGCGTATCAGCACATAAGTGAAGCGCTCGTGAACGGACTGCGCAGGCTCGGTGCGCCTGTTGCACTCGAGAAATCTCAACCCCATTTTCCTTCATTCTATCGTACCTCATCCGCGGTTGCGTGCTTTGCCAGCGCTGCCAGATATGAGATCCATGTTGATGGCCGAAAGCTCGTCGGCAGTGCTCAGCGGAGATTTCCATCCCCGGGTGGAGGAGAGGTCGTGCTGCAGCACGGATCGATCCTGCTTGGTGCTGATCATCTCAGGATGGTGGATTTTCTGACCACACTGAAGGATGATCAACGCGAGAAACTGAAGGACGAACTTCGCCTCAAGACAACGGATCTTCACTCCGCGATAGGGCGAAGAGTGGAATTTGAAGAAGCTGTCGAGGCCCTCAGGGCAGGATTCGAAGACGAATGGAAGGTCAGTTTCTCTGTGTTTTCCGGGGAAGATGCGCCGATGATGCAAGAATCCAATCTCTAGACTCTTCCTCCAGGCGCAATGCGCTGCCGCCCCATTGTAAGAATTGTGATTTTTCAATATCATAGTACACTTTGAAAACGCGAGCCCGTAAGAGACTGAATATCCTGGTGTCGAACGATGATGGCATCGACGCGCCTGGGATTTTTGCCCTTGTGCAGGAGCTGAAGAAGATCGGCGATGTGACGGTTGTTGCTCCGGATAAGCAGCAGAGCGCCGTCGGCCATGCGATCACGATGAACTTCCCTATACGCGCGAGGGAATCAAGAAAGAACGGGGCATTTTTCGGCTATGCTGTTGAGGGGACTCCGGCAGACTCGGTGAAGCTGGCGGTCAAGGCCCTCCTGAAGAAGAAGCCAGACCTGCTCGTCTCGGGTATCAATCACGGGGCAAATACTGCGATTAGCATTATCTATTCCGGCACGGTTTCGGCTGCGACAGAAGGGACCATCCTCGGCATCCCATCGATCGCCGTGTCGTTGACGACATACGGCCCGCCTGATTTCAAGTATGCAGCAAAGTTCGCGCGAAGGCTGGCCCAACTTGTCATCAAGAAAGGTCTGCCGGAGGGGACGCTGCTCAACGTCAACGTCCCGCCAATTCCCGAGAAAGAAATCAAGGGAATTGCAGTGACGAGGCAGGGGAGATCGGTGTGGAACGACACGTTCGACGTTCGACGCGATCCGGCGAACAAAGAGTACTATTGGCTCACAGGCGCACTCGAGGAAAGCGACAAAGGACTCGGGTTCGATCAATCAGCTATTCGTCATAACTACGTATCCGTTACTCCGATCCACTACGATCTCACGGATTATGCGATGCTTGAGACGATGGACCGCTGGAGTATCGACCAACTGCACCACGAACGATAAAGAGGAACCCAGACAATGAGAATCGGAATACTCACAGGCGGCGGTGATGTGCCTGGATTGAATCCCTGCATCAAAGCCGTCGTCTATCGCGCCATCGAAAAGGGAGCGGAAGTCGTTGGCATCCGCCGCGGATGGGGCGGACTGCTCAACTTCGACTTCGGTCGAAAAGACAATGAGGGGGACAACTTCCTCCCACTGAACAAACTCAACACGCGGACGATCGACCGCTCGGGTGGAACGTTTCTTCACACGTCCAGGACGAATCCCGGAAAAGTGAAGACGGACGACATTCCGGCGTTCCTCAAGACTTCGGAGCACGAGAAGCTCGGCAAGGACTACAAGGTGGATTTTACGCCGCACGTCCTGAAGGTCATTGAGCATCTTGGGATCGATGTGCTCATCACCATCGGTGGTGACGACACGCAGAGTTACGGCGTCCGCATGCACAAGGAAGGCGTTCCTGTAATCGCGATTCCGAAAACCATGGACAACGATGTCTACGGCACAGACTACTGCATCGGGTTCTCGACGGCCGTGACGCGAAGCGTGGATTTCATCACCGCTCTCCGGACGGTGGCCGGCTCGCATGAGCGCATCGCGGTTGTCGAATTGTTCGGCCGCAACTCCGGCGAGACAGCGTTGATCTCCGCATACCTCGCGGGTGTTGATCGCGCATTGATTTCAGAAGTTCCGTTCGACGTCGAGAAGCTTGCACGCTTCGTTGAAACTGACAAGTCGCACAACCCGAGCAACTACGCGATCGTGACGATGTCGGAGGGTGCCCATTTCCTCGGCGGCCAGGTTGTGGAGTATGGCGAAGAGGACGCGTATGGCCACAAGAAACTCGGCGGCATTGGCGCGGCGACAGAACAGGCGCTGAAGAAACTGACAGGTTCACATACGGTGTACCAGCAGGTTGCGTACCTCATGCGCAGCGGCGAGCCCGATGCTCTCGACCGCATGGTGGCGATCAGTTATGCCAACCTCGCAACAGATCTGGCGTTGAAGAAGGAATTTGGCAAGCTCGTTGCGCTTCGTGAGGGAAAATACACGACGGTGCCTATCGAGACCCTGACGCAGGGACTGAAGCGAGTCGATGTGGGCGAGCTCTACGATGCAGAGAACTATCGACCGAAGGTTGCACACCTGCTCGGTAAGCCGATGTTCCTGTACTAGAGTGCAGCTTCATCAGCAGTGCAACGCCCCTGAACAAAAAATCCCGTCTCGCAGAGACGGGATTTTTATTTGATGATCGCCTGTGTGGTGCGGGCGGGGTATCACTTACGTTTCTTCTTTGGAGTTGCCTTGTAGACCGGCCTCACGCCGTACTCGCTGGCGGCCCAAAGCGTCAACAGCGCGGTGATGCCTGCGATGCCGCGCTTCTCATCTTCAGTTGGAAATACCAGACCGTAGGTATCGGCAACAAAGTGGAGGCGGATGAGTATTCGTTTCGCCTGGGGTTTGTCGATCCAGCCGTGCCATTGGTCGACCTGGTCCACGATCATGGCCTCATGGCGGCGGAGAAATTCCCCCAGCGAGATAAAGTTCTGGCGGCGCGGTGTTCTTGGCCTGCAGAGATTGAGAAGGTCTCCCAGGTATTCGTTCCACGACCGAGAGAAGCCGCGGTTTCCCGGTTTCAGCAGATAGTGGGCGCGTGCAACAGAGAAACGGGCCTTGGTCGTCACGCGAAAGCGGGGCACGACCGGGTGAAAGTCGAGAATCGTAAGGACAGCTGTTTTGTCGCGCTCGTCGGGTTCATGATGGATCCACGTCTTTTTCAAGTCCCGCCAGGAGAGAATCGACAGAACGGATTTCTTTCCGCTGTCGAGGATGATGAATTTTCCTTTTTCCTCTTTGACGGCAGTCACCCAGTGGCTCCATTCCTGAACGCAGAGCAGCACGGGGATGCCCCGGCGGAGAAACGAGATCAACTCGAGTCGGGCCTGTTCGGGATCGAACCTCCGGGTGAAATTCAGATCGCAATTGAATCGATGCGCGGCTTTCGCCAATTGAAATTCATCGGTGCCTGACCACCAGCGCGTGCCGGCGATCTCGGCGATATTGTCTTCATCCGCCAGTATCCCGAGCATGACGAGAGCATGCTTGAGGGCGAATGGCCCGCATTGCCACAGATTCGGTTGAGGATAGAAACCCATTGAACGACTCTCCCCGGGTAAAGTGTGCGCTGAACCTACCGAAAGTTTCATGAAATAACAACAAGGTAGTATTGGCCATCTGTCAATAATGACGGTTGTCTCGGTCTCGAAGTTTCTGTATCTTTTGAAAGAATGAGAAACGAGGAGCTGGGGGCCATCTATATTTGTGCCGTGTGCGGGGAGGAAAACGAGACGCTCGTGGACCCTTCGGCCGGGGCACTGCAGACATATGTCGAAGATTGCTCGGTCTGCTGCCGGCCCAATGTGCTCACGATTCGGGTGGATGAATCAACACAAACGGTTCTCGTGGAATCTGAGTTTGAGGGATAGAATTCCAGGCTGCGACGTATGGCTACACCGTTAATGAAACAATACCAGCAGGTCAAGGCAAAACATCCGGACACCGTGTTGCTGTTCCGGATGGGCGATTTTTATGAGACCTTCGAGGAAGACGCAAAGACGGCTTCTCGCGTGCTTGGGATTACGCTTACGAAACGAGGCAACGGTGCCGCAGGAGATATCCCGCTGGCAGGATTCCCGCACCACGCTCTTGACGCGTATCTTCCGAGGCTGCTGAAGGCCGGTCTGAGGGTTGCGATTTGTGAACAGCTCGAGGATCCGAAGTTCGCAGTGGGTATCGTCAAGCGCGACGTCATCGAAGTCGTCACCCCGGGCGTGGCGTTTTCGGACAAGGTCCTGGAGCAGAAGCAGAACAACTACCTCGCCGTCGTTGCATTACCGTCGCCCCTCGCCCAGGGGGAAGAGATGATCGGCTTTGCCTACATCGACGTCTCGACGGCAGAATTTGGCGTTACGGAATTCCCGCTTCGCAATCTCCCCGATCAGATCGGCGTGTTGCAGCCTTCCGAACTTCTCGTCCAGAAACGAGATTGTGAGACACTTGAGAGCATCCTTCGTGACCGGTACAAGGGGCTCTACACGAAAGTCGACGACTGGGTCTTCAACGGCGACTACGGCTACGAAATTCTCGTCAATCACTTCAAGACACAATCGCTCAAGGGATTCGGCGTCGAGCACCTGAAGATCGGCCTAGTTGCCGCCGGTGCGGTGATGCACTATCTGCAGGAAACACAGAAAGCGAACCTTCCGCATCTCAAGAAAGTTACCCCGTTTGACACGAGTGACTACATGGTGCTCGATGCTTCCACGAAGCGCAACCTTGAGATCACCTCATCCCTTTCGGGTCAGTCGGACGGCACGTTGTTTTCAGTCCTCGACCGTACGCAGACAGCGATGGGAGGAAGACTGCTCAAGTCGTGGGTGAACAGGCCCCTGAAGAAGCTGGGTCCCATCCGCGGGCGGTTGGAAGCGGTGAAAGAATTGTTCGGCACCGATCCTGTTCGCAACGCGCTCCGCGAAGTTCTTGCCCAGGTTGGTGATCTGGAACGTTTGGTCGCGCGTATCGCAACCGGCCGTGCAAATCCACGCGAGCTCAAACAACTTGAGCGATCGCTGAGATTCATCCCCTCGATCCAGCAGCAGACCGGCGGATTGTGTTCCGCTCTTCTCAAAGAGATGCACAGCGCCCTGAATCCCATGGACAATCTTGTGAAGGTGTTGCACGATGCCATCGAAGACGATCCGCCGCCGACGCTCGTGGAAGGGGGAGTGATCCGGAAGGGATACAATCAGGAGCTGGACGATCTTCGTTCGATTGCGTTCAGCGGAAAGGACTGGATCGCGAAGCTCCAGGCCGCAGAACGGGAACGCACAGGGATCTCATCTCTGAAAGTCGGTTACAACAACGTCTTCGGGTATTACATCGAGATCACCAACACCCACAAGGAAAAGGTCCCGGCGGACTATCTTCGCAAACAGACGCTGACAAACGCCGAGCGGTACGTGACGCCCGAGCTGAAGGAGTATGAGGATAAGGTTCTTCACGCGGAGGAGAAAATCCTCGCCCTTGAAACGAAGGTGTTCAACGAGATCCGCGTTGCGGTGTCAGAGTTCTCCGCTCCGATTCTAGAGAACGCCAGGCTCCTGGCCGCACTCGACTGCTTTGTTTCGCTCTCGGATGTCGCGCTCGAGCACAACTACACGTGTCCGGAGGTTGAAGATTCAACACGCCTCGAGATCAGGGAAGGACGCCATCCGGTCATCGAGCGACTCCTGCCGCCGGGCGAGCGGTACACAGCGAACAACACATCAATGGATGCCGATTCGGACCAGGTTCTTATCATTACCGGGCCGAACATGAGCGGGAAATCGAGCTATCTGCGCCAGGTGGGCCTCATTGTACTGCTTGCTCAGATTGGAAGCTTCGTCCCCGCGGCAGAGGCGAAAATCGGCCTTGTCGACAGGATCTACACACGCGTAGGGGCGAGCGACAATATTGCCTCGGGCGAGAGCACCTTCCTTGTGGAGATGCACGAGGCAGCGACGATCGTCAACACTGCAACCCGGCAGGGGCTGATTCTGCTTGACGAAGTGGGCCGCGGCACGAGCACCTTTGACGGCATCAGTATCGCCTGGGCCCTGACGGAGTACCTTCATTCGCGCATCGGTGCGAAGACGCTCTTCGCCACTCATTACCATGAGTTGAACGAGCTCGCCGATTTGTTCCCTCGTATCAAGAACTACAAGGTGGACGTGCGCGAATACGGCGACAAGGTTATTTTCCTGCACAAGGTGATTCCGGGCTTCGCAGACCATTCGTACGGAATCCAGGTAGCGCAGATGGCAGGGCTGCCGGAGGAAGTCACAGAACGTGCGAAAAAAATTCTGAAGAACCTTGAGGATTCCGATCTCAATGTTTACTCAAGTGGGAAACAAATCAAAGGGCGCATTCCACCCCCCGATATTCAAATGACCCTCTTTGAAATGAAAGACGAGCGTCTGCGGGAAGAAATTCGAAAGCTCGACGTGGAGAAGATGACGCCGCTCGAAGCGCTTCAAAAGCTCGCGGAAATCAAGCAACGCCTTGATCAGAAGTAGTCAC
>DATJQB010000203.1:0-4334 GCA_035506075.1 Bacteroidota bacterium
GCAATCTGCTATCTGCAATCTGCTATCTGCAATCTGCTATCTGCAATCTGTCATCTGCTGCCTGTCGTCTGCATGCTGACATCCGTAATCTACTTTGTACTTCCTACCTACTACTTTCTACTCATTACTCGCCACTTCTCACTTCCTACTCATTACTTCCCGCACTCACCCTAACTCTCTCTCTCGATCACAAAATCGACGAATTCTAATAGCGACTCCTTCGATTCCGACTCAGGCAGGGATGCGATGTCGTTGCGTGCCAAAGCCGAGTAGTGAAGAGCCCGCCCGACAGCGTAGTCGATCCCGCCTGCGTTTCTCACGAAGTCAATGACCCACGAGATCTCCTTCTGCTTCGCTCCGTTCTTGATGTACCGGAGTGCCTGCTTCGCGTCAGACTGCGCACCGTTGTGGAGGGCGTAGATCAGGGGCAGCGTCAGTTTTTTCTCCTTGAGATCGATGCCGGTCGGTTTACCGAGGATGCTGCGGCGCCCGAGATAGTCCAGCAGGTCATCGCGGATTTGAAACGCGATGCCCACATGTTCACCGTACTCGCGCATCTGCTTCCTGCGCCCTTCGTCGGTCGTTGTGCTTGCTGCTCCGATCTCCGTGCAGGTGGAAAGCAGGGAGGCGGTCTTGTCAGCGATAATCTTCAGATAAGTTTCTTCGTCGATGTTCAACTGGCGGCTCTTCTGGATCTGCAGCAGCTCACCTTCGCTCATGCGCTTGACGGCGCTGGAGGTGCAGTGAAGGAAGTAGTACTCCTTGTTCTCGAGTGAGAGCAGGAGCCCGCGGGAGAGGAGGTAGTCGCCCATCAGGACTGCGACCTTGTTCTTCCAGACTGCGTTGATCGACGCGAGCCCCCGGCGGGTATCTGCGTCATCTACGACATCGTCATGAATCAAGGTGGCTGTGTGCAGGATTTCGACAAGCGTGGCTGCGCGGAAGCTGCTTTCGTTCACTTCGCCGCAGGCCTTGGCGCTGAGGAACACAAGGATAGGGCGGACCCGTTTCCCCTTCTGCCTGATGATGTACCGTGCGACAAGATCGATCAGGCCCACGCGCGAGCGCATGGCATCTCTGAAGAACCCGCCGAACTCCTTCAGCTCTGCGTCGACAGGGCGCTTGATGATGTCAAGTGAAGCTGCCGCACGTTGCGTCGTGGTTACCATAGCTCTTCGTCGGATTCTGCCGTGTCTTCGTGTGTAGCGCTCGCCGCCTCTTCCTCAGCGGACTTTTGTTCCTTTTTCTTGTAGACGAACTTCACGATGAAGATGCTCAGTTCGTAGAGAACAAACATGGGCGACGCCATGAGCAGCTGCGTGACCATATCCGGTGTCGGCGTCACGATGCCGGCGATAAGGAGAATAAGAACATAGGCGTGCCGTCGGTACTTTCTCATGAAGGCGGATGAGATGATGCCAAGCTTCGCCAGGAAGTAAGCAACCATCGGCAATTCGAACACCAGGCCGGTGCCAAGAACCAGGGCAAGGAGAAACGTGATGTAGCGATCGACGGCGATGTTGAGGGAGATGTTCGCGGTCCCGAAGTTGGCGAAAAATGTCAACGCAGCCGGGACGAGGACGAAATATCCGAATGCACAGCCGGCGAAGAAGAAAAACGAGGTGGACCCGACAATCCCCGAGACATAGCGGCGTTCATTTGGCATAAGGCCGGGTGCGACAAATTTCCAGAGCCAGTAGAGCGTGTTGGGCATGCTCAGAATCGCGCCGCTGACAAGGACCGCCTGAATGTAGAGCATCACAATTCCGTACGGCGCGAGCACCTGTGCTTTCAGTCCCACAGCTAGCAGCGGAGAGAGAAGGATTTTCTGAACGATGAAATCGGCGAAGAAAGCGCACAGCACCATGCCGAGAACCAGACCGACTGCCGCCTTGATGATGTTCCAGCGAAGCTCCTCGAGATGATCAAGAAACGACATTTCCTTCTGATCGAACTCGAAGTCCTTTGCGCCTTTGCCGCGCACGATCCTGAGTATGAGCTCTCGAATCACAGGTATTGTCCGTTATGCTTGTCGGAGTTCTGGATACAGCGGAAACGCGCTGCACAATTGCTGAATGTCGGATCGGACCCGGGCGTATTCTGCCTCGTTGCCGATGTTCGTGATCACGCGGTTGATCAACCCTGCGACGATCTGCATCTCGCGTTCCTTCATGCCTCGTGTCGTCAGGGCGGGAGTTCCGACGCGGATCCCGCTCGTAATGAGCGGCGATTTGTCGTCAAATGGAACAGCGTTCTTGTTTACAGTGATCCCCGCGAGATCCAACGCCTCCTGCGCATCTTTGCCTGTGGCGTTCTTGTTGCGGAGATCTACGAGCATCAGGTGATTGTCGGTTCCCCCGGAGATGATGTTGAAGCCCAGCTGCACGAGGGATGCTGCGAGCGCCTGCGCATTCTTGATGACCTGTCGTGAGTAGTCGGCAAACGCAGGCTGAAGATTTTCGTTGAACGCGACAGCCTTCGCAGCGATGACATGCATGAGCGGCCCCCCCTGGATTCCGGGAATCACCATCGAATCGAGAAGTTCCGACATCATCTTGGTCCGTCCCGATTTCGGCGCCACAAGGCCGAAAGGATTTTCAAAATCTTTTCCCATGAGGATCAGACCGCCGCGGGGACCGCGAAGCGTCTTGTGCGTTGTGGACGTCACCACGTGGCAATGGGGAATCGGGTCGTTGAGGAGCTTGCTGGCAATGAGACCGGCAGGATGAGCGATGTCTGCAAAGAGAAACGCCCCGGCCTTGTCTGCGATCGTCCGGAACGCCTTGTAGTCGATGTTCCTTGAATAAGCGCTCGCTCCGACCGTGATCATCTTCGGCCGTTCCTTCATTGCGATGGATTCGACCTCGTTGTAGTCGATTGTCCCGGTGTCCTTCGAAACGCCGTATGCATTGAACTTGTAAAGCTGTCCTGAGAAATTCACCGGCGAGCCGTGTGTGAGGTGGCCGCCGTGCGAGAGGTTCATCCCGAGCACCTTGTCGCCCGGCTTCAGGAATGTGAAGTACACTGCCATGTTCGCCTGAGAACCGGAGTGGGGCTGGACATTGGAATATTCCGCCCCAAATAGCTTCTTTGCCCTGTCCCGTGCGAGGTTCTCTGCCACATCGACATACTCGCAGCCCCCGTAGTATCTCTTGCCAGGGTAGCCTTCCGCGTATTTGTTCGTAAGGACCGATCCAAGCGCTTCGAGAACGGCAAGGCTGACAAAATTCTCGGACGCTATCAACTCGAGCTTCGAATGTTGGCGGTTCACTTCACTCTGGATTGCGCCAGAGATTTCCGGGTCACTGGTTTGAAGGTATCGCATAGGTCATGCTCATTGGTCTACGGTGGTGTGTTAGTTCGGTCCGATCTGGACAGCCCGGATTGGGCCGGCGGAAAGTTGGCACAGAAGGTGCCGATGCTGTGTGCTGCGGGACGAACTGATTACAGCTTCGTTATCGAATGAATCTTGTCGACTCTCCTCGCGTGGCGACCGCCTTCGAATGGGGTCGAAAAGAAAACTTTGACGATATCAACAGCTGCCTCCCAGCCCGTGATCCGTTCACCGATTGTGAGGACGTTTGCGTTGTTGTGCTGACGGGCAAGACGTGCAGCCGAAACGGATTCGCACACAGCGGCGCGGACCCCTTGATGTTTGTTTGCGACGATCGACATGCCGATGCCCGTACCGCAAACGAGGACGCCCATGTCGCATTCTCCGCGGCTGACCGCGTCGGCGGCAAGGTGTCCCCACTCGGGATAATCGGTCGAGTCGTTGTTTGAAGGTCCGAAGTCCTTGTAGGGGAGTTTCAGTTTGTCAAGCAGGCGCTTGATCTGCTCCTTGTACAGGAATCCGGCGTGGTCGCTTGCCAGTGCAATCATCGAGGTTCGTCCGCCAGGTGGTGTTATTCGTCTTCGACTTTCATGAACCAGACTTCGCTGCCGCTCACGGACACTGTGAGCCGGACAATAGTGTCACGTTGGAGCCCGTTCGACGTTGTGCCCCGGGTGCCGAGCTGCAGATTGATGTCGAGCGAAGCCTCGGGACCGATCGGAAGCCCGAGGCCTCCCGTGAGAAAGAACTCATTGATCGGCGTGCCGTTCACGACATAGGAGGTCGCGTTGTAGTAAAGGCCGGCTCTGTACGCAGCGCGTTTCCAGAATGGCTCAAGCGGTCCCCCCGGCAGTGCTTCAAAGCCGGCACCGATGCGCGTTGAATTTCTGAACTCAGGAAGCACAGCACCCTGGAACTTCGCATTCTGCCACTGCTGATGATACATGTCGGCAGTGAAGACATATTTGTTCTCGACCTGATAAGCAAGTCCGAGGCCGTA
>DATJQB010000204.1:0-6112 GCA_035506075.1 Bacteroidota bacterium
GCCTGAATACGCGAACAGCGCGAACGATGGATACTGGAGCTGCGATGCACCGGCGATGAGAGCTGTGAAGTGCCGGACGCCCGGTATGAAATAGCCGATTGTCAGTGTCCACTTGCCGATTTTGTCGAACCATCGGTTCACCGATTGGAGGCGTTCTTCGGTGAGATGAATTCGGGGTCCGAACCGGTGCACAATTTTGTAGCCGCCGAAACGGCCGATCCAGTAACTGATCGTTATGCCGCTCATGCTTCCAAGGAACGCCGCGGCAAATGCTTCTACAAAGTGGAATCTTCCCGTGGAAACCAGGTATCCCGACAGCGTCAGCAATGATTCATCGGGGATCGGAAGTCCAACGATGCCGAAAACGAGCGCGCCGTAGAGGCCGATGTATCCGTACAGATCTATCCAGTGTTGGAGTGTTTCAAGTGGCATGAGCGAGCTGTCCGGGGGATGGTACGGGTTCAACAACCATCATTCCTGTCATGCGCATTCTGTCCGACGGCGAACCCGCGGTCCGTCGAACAACTTCGCACGAGCCTCGTACCGATAATTCTATGCCCGGCTGACGCCATTCATCTGCCGATTGGTGATGAGCCGGGTGCGATGCTACATTCCTTTGAGCGCCTTTTCAAGTTCCGCGGATGCGGCATCGATAATGGACGCTTCATCCTGGAGTGCCTTTGCCGCCCGCTGAACTTCTGCTTCCGCTTCGGTCCAGCGCTTCTGCTCAATTGCCTCACGCACGCCGGGAATTGTCTTGACGCCATATCCCGTATAGAATCCGGGAGCATAGATCAGATGTTTGAACCATGGGCGGCCGGGCAGACCGTCAGGATTTGTGAGCGCACGCTCTGTGCGGATCAACTCTCCGTTGATCTTCTGAACGGTTTCCTTTGTGAGCGCCGCGGAAGTTCTCCCGAGACTGCCCGAGGCTTTTTCGTATCGCACGGCGCTTAACGTCAGATTGTCAACGGCATTCTCAAGCGGTGCGAAGCTGAGGTGCGGGGGCACAGGTTCCTGTTTGGGCGGAATCGTCTTCTGTTTCGGGTCGTTGATCGCATCGAAGCCGCCTTCCTCAAGCTCCGTATTCCGCTCCGTGATCTGTTCCCTCATGGATTCCAGCAGTTTGCGGAGTTCGCCGGTATACCTCCTGACCGTCTCGGCGACATGGTTGAATTCATAGGGAATCACCTGGGCATCCGCCATGCGGATAATCGCCGTGCCGGCAGTCTGTGAAAGTGCACGGCCGTACGTGAAATCAGTATCGGCAAAGTGTGTGTACCAATAGAAGTCGTCGTAGATCGAATGATAAACACCTCCGCCATCCTCGCCGCCAAAGCCGAGGTTCAGCGAAGGGACGCCGGCGAAATCAAGAAATGCCGTGTAGTCCGATCCCGATCCAAGTGCGGCGATGTGCAGGTCGGAATGCATGCGCGCATCGTTACGGTCTTCCTGTGTCCTGGCGTTCATGATGTGGAGCAGCTGGTCGCGTTTCCATACGGAGATTTTCTTTTCGGGGTCTTCGATGTCGCGGGCAACGCCGTTGATGAATGCTTCGAGGGAGTGCGAGCCATCCATGCCGAGGAACCCGCGGCCTGAGCCGTCAGAATTGATGTACATGACCGCTTTCTGCCGCAGATCTGCAGCGTGCGTTTCCACCCATTCCGTTGAACCGAGCAGCCCTTCTTCTTCGCCGTCCCACGCGCAGTAGATGATTGTTCGCTTGGGATGCCAGCCGCTCTTGAGCAATTCCGACAACCCTCTCAGTTCCTCCATCTCGGCGACGAGTCCGGAAATCGGATCCTCAGCGCCGTTCACCCACGCGTCGTGATGATTGCCGCGGATCACCCACTCGTCCGGAAAAACAGAACCGGGGATCGTCACGATGACGTCGCGCACAGGCTCGGTGTTCCAGTTCGATTTGACTTTCAGATGAACCCTCGCCGGGCCCGGACCGATCTTGTATGTCAGCGGGAGCGAACCGCGCCAGGAAGCCGGTGCTGTGGGGCCGTTCAAGGCAGCAAGCAAGGGTTGGGCGTCGGCGTACGAGACCGGGAGCACGGGAATGCGTGTCAGCGTTTTCACCTCGTGAATATCAAGTCGTTTTGCCGATTCTGTTGCGCCGACACCGGGTGTGAGCGGATCGCCCGGATACAGCGGCATATCCATGACGCTGCCGCGCTGGACGCCGTCTTTCGGCCTGTACGGTCCCGCCGGGAACACGTCGCCCTGGTAGAATCCATCCTCGTGTGGATCGGAGTAGATAATGCATCCAATTGCCCCGTGATCGGCAGCGAGCTTCGGTTTGATGCCGCGCCACGAGGCGCCATAACGCGCGATGACAACACACCCTTTTACCGAGATTCCGAGCCGTTCGAGCTGTTCGTAGTCCTCTGTCGTTCCATAGTTGACGTAGACGAGCGTGCCCGTCACATCGCCATCGATCGAATAAGCATTGTACGTCGGCAGCTGTTCCTTATGCTGGCCGGAGGTTGGGTCGACACCGACGGTCGGCTCCTGGAGGAGCGCTGTGAATTTCTTCGGAGCGATCATTTCGACAATACGTTCGGCCGGCGTGGGAAACAAGACATGAAATGTCTCGATGTGTGCATCAAGGCCCCACTGCTTGAACGTTGCTTCAAGCCATTCAGCATTCTCCTTGTCATACGCCGAACCGACGTGGTGCGGCCGGGCTGTCAGGTGCTGCATGTACTCGCGTTCACGCTGGGAGGAAGGAATGGAACGAAACGTTGTTTCCCAATTGCTCTTTTGCGCCTGGGCGGCAGTCATCGAGCAAGCAATGACAAGAAGAAGCACTGTGAACATCCATCTCATACAATCCTCCAGTGAGGGGAATATGGAACCGGGCCTGGTCGGCAGGAACTCGCAAGAAATGCAGTAACAAAAGAAATATGAAGATTCGTCGGGTAACAAGCAAGGTGAAGCGTCGGGTCGGGAGGGGAACGAAACGCGGATGAAGAAGGTTGAAATACGTGTATTGTATGATCAACCATCACACAACGGAGGAGAAGGCATGAAGAAAGTGGTAAGAAGTATTGGATGGATCGTGGGAGCTCTCGTTGTTGCTATTGCTCTCGGCTTTGGATACCTGTACCTGCGATATCCTGATGTCGGTCCCGTGCGTGAACTCAACGTGACGTCTACACCCGAGCGGATTGCGCGCGGCGAGTATCTTGCGAATCATGTATCCGTTTGCATCGACTGTCACTCGACGCGGGACTGGAGCCGCTTCTCGGGTCCGATCGTTCCCGGTACAGAAGGAAAGGGCGGAGAAGTGTTCGATCAGAAGCTCGGATTTCCGGGAGTGATTTACGCGCACAATATTACGCCAGGCGGACTCGGCTCTCAGAGCGACGGGGTTTTGTACAGGGCGATCACCACAGGAGTCGACAAGAACGGCAAGGCAATGTTCCCGATCATGCCGTATCCTCATTTCAACATGATGAGCGAAGAAGACATCCTCTCGATCATTGCCTATATCCGTACGCTGAAGCCCATCGAAAACAATCCGCCGCCGACTGTGCTCGATCCTCCGCTGAATTTCATCGTGCGCACCATCCCGATGAAGCGCACGCCGCAGCGCGATCCCGATACTTCCAACACGTACGAATACGGAAAATATCTCGTCAATGCGGCGGGATGTTCGGAATGTCACACACAGCAGGTCAAGGGGAAGCCGTTGCCGGGCATGGACTTTGCCGGAGGGTTTGCGTTCCCGTTCCCCAGCGGGGCCGTGGTGCGCTCCGCGAATATTACTCCTGATGAAGAAACGGGAATCGGCGCGTGGTCAGAGTCGGATTTTGTCAGCCGGTTCAAATTCTACGATAATGCAGAGGCCCGCAACCTGAAGCCCGAAGAGGTCGGGTACAATTCGTTCATGCCCTGGACAATGTATGCAGGAATGACTGAAAGAGACCTCAGCGCGATCTACAAGTACCTCCGCACGGTGACCCCGGTGAAAAACAAGGTTGAGAAGTACACCGAGGCTGCGAAGTAACCTGCCCGTCTTTGCATCCCGGCCGGAGGAGTGGAGTTCGACTCTTCCGGCCCGGCGATGCTACTGCTCTTTCTGAACACTCTCTCGCATTCCAATACTCAGAGACCTTCCGGTGTCCACAGCCGGCGGGAAGACGGGATCAGTGTTGCTGAGAAGCTCTCTGGTCCTTCACTTTCCTTCTGCTGTAGACCATCGATATCGCAAGCAGAGCGCTGCCGACCACGAGGAACGAAATGATGCGGACAACCGGATCTACCGTCGTCAGATCAATGATGAACACGTAGAGGATTGTCAGCGACATGGTCAGCAGTGCCATCCAACGGTATTTGCGGCTCTTCAGTACACGGCCGGCGATATAATAGAAGGAGGCAAGGATAAGCCACGAAACGCTGACAAATTGAGGCGGAACCGAATGATACAGCGCGTACGGCAGGAAGAGCAGAGCGCTGGCAAGATACGCATTCCTCATCATCTCGGTTCGGAGAGCAAGCTGGTCTTTCCGCCAGTTCAGAATGCGCGCACTCAACAGGGCAACGACGCCAAAGCTGACACTGATGATCGATACCGTCGGCGATGCAATCAGGTAGGCGGCAAAAATGATCAGGTAGATGACAAAGTTCGCAACGACAATGAAGCGGGACCGGAACCACACAGCTGTCGAGATGACCACGATGCTCTGCCAGCAGAGCCAGACGAAGAACTCGGGCATCGGGAACCGTGCTACGATCGCCCCGCTGAGTGCTGCATAGCCAAGCATTGCATAGACGAACGTCGCGTAGACGCTCCGGAGCCTGACCCAGAACACAATGGACAGACAGAGAAACGTCGCCGACGCCGCAACATTCCAGACAGCGATTATTGCATTAGACTCGGCAAGCAGCGTCCCGGCAAAAACACCAAACGCAATGAGACCGTTAAAAAACGCGTTGAAGATCGAGAACGCATCTTCCCTGAATTCCCTTTCCCTCACAAGCCCGGGTGCCGCAAATAGAACGGAGTACAGCAGCAGCGCCGCAAAATGAACCTGGGGCGCCAGACCAAGCTGAAGTGGATTTCCAAGAAGAGGATTGTTCAGCGCCCAGATGAAGTGTGTGAGATAGGTGCCTCCAATGCCAAACGTCAGCAGACCTTTCCACTGAAACTTGATGGACAGCCACGCGGTGAGCGCAGCAAGAAGTGTAAGGGCGCAGACGACAAACACCGTGCCTCCTCCGAGAAGCGCCGTGAGATACCCAAGTGCCAGGCCGAATGCGGTGAGGTATGCCGATGCCCGCCGGATTGCAACCGTGAGATTGATCGCGACGATGAGAAGGAGAAGCCCGCTTTCGACCGATGTGTTGGTAAGGGCCGGAGTTGGACTGAACATCGCCAGCCGGAGCGTTGTGAAGTAGAGAAGCAGCAATCCGCCGCCGAGCAGGTACCGCGACACCTGCTGGAAGGTGTCCCGCCAGTAACGTGACAAGCCAATGATACTTCCGACAAGAGCGTAACCGATGAGGCTTGGAAGAATCGGCGGGAGCCCATTGTAGGGGAGCGTGAGCAGGAACGCGACGCCGAGTGCGAGCCCGACGATACCCGCTTTCGCGAACCAATTCTGCCCGAGCTGCAGCTCAAGCTCCTCGTCGTCTTCAACTGCCACGGAGTGCTCAGGAGGAGTGGCCTCAGGGTCCGCGGCTGAGTCAGCCCGGAGATCGAGTACGGACTCGATCCGGGAGATTCGGGATTCCAGATTCCTGAGCGAAGACAGGATCTGTTCGATCGACGAATTCTCGGTCGATGACTCCATAGTCATCCTCCCTTCTGTTGCCGTGGGGAACGGTGCGAGTGCGAACAATGGTTCCGATGCGCCGCGGCGCAGCTGCCTGTGAGCTCATCCGGGGTAGATCCTATCGCCGGCGGGGACGAGAGGAGGGATGACCGCCCGGATCAGCATTGTTGTGCCGGAGCACCGTCGCTTGCTACTAAAATACTTTTCCGGCGACGAGATTGTAACCGCTGATATTCATGTCCTCGGTGCTCGCCACCTGCATGGAGGATCGTTTCTCGACGGAGAGCTTCCATTGATAAATTTCCGAGAACGTGTGTTCGACTTTT
>DATJQB010000205.1:0-9430 GCA_035506075.1 Bacteroidota bacterium
TGCATCCGGGGGACTGCTCCCCATCGCGGAGTGTCGTATCGAAAATAAAGATCCGCTCTTCCATGGTTTTGCATCTCCTGCTAGTTGATAGATGTGAACATACACTTGAACCCTTGCTACACTCCGCCCGCCAGCTGCGATACCTACGATTTCGCTGCTGCGATCAGCGGCGCCGTCACTCCAATACCCACATCCGACAGCTTTGGGACAACCTTCCAAAACATTTGTTGATACTCTGTCCAATTCATGAGGATCTTCTGAGCCCTCGTGCTCCCGGTCGCTTCCACGTGCCGCGATATAAAGGACAGCAGAAGACGTGCGTCCTCCGGGTCTTCGAGCCGATGGAACCTGACGAGCTCCGTGTTGCATCGCTTGTGGAAGTCGCCGAAGAAATCAAGGACGTACGCCATCCCCCCGGTCATACCCGCACCAAAGTTGCGTCCCACGGTACCAAGCACCACCACACTGCCGTTCGTCATATATTCGCACGCATGGTCGCCCGCGCCTTCCACGACCGCAAGCGCGCCGCTGTTTCTGACAGCAAACCGTTCGCCTGCCCTGCCGCATGCGAAGAGCGATCCTCTCGTCGCACCGTAGAGGACTGTGTTCCCCATGACGACGTCGTGCGTGACATTGATCCTCTGGCGGGGCGGGGCGATCACAATCTCGCCGCCACACATCCCTTTTCCCACATAGTCGTTCGCTTCACCAGTGAGAACCAGTTTCACTCCCTGCACAAGGAACGCTCCGAAGCTTTGACCGGCACTGCCGGTAAAATGGAGTTCGATCGTGTTCGGCGGCAGGCCATGATCGCCATGCATGTAAGCGATTTCGCCGGAGAGTTTCGTCGCAATGGAGCGATGCGTGTTCCGAATCTTGTAGCTTCGCAGCACAGGGGTCTTGTGACGCAGAGCGTCTTTGACATCCTGCAGAATCGTGTCATCGAGAGGCTTGTCGGGCTTGTCGTTCCGGTACCAAACCCTCAGCCGCTGCTCCCGATCGTAGTTTCGCCTCGCGAGCACCTTGCCCAAATCTATCGTATTAGCCTTTGGATGATCCGTCACCGTCAACTGACGCAGAAGGTCCGTGCGCCCGACGACTTCGTTCAACGACCTGAACCCAAGCTCCGCCAGGATCAAGCGGACATCGGAAGCGACCGCATCGAGATATCGAATCAGCATGTCGGGATTTCCTTCGATCCTGGCACGCAGTTTCTCATCCTGGGTCGCTATGCCGACCGGGCACGTATTGAGATGGCATTGGCGCACATAGCGGCAGCCCAGAGCCACCAACGCAGCTGTACCAAAATTAAATTCTTCTGCGCCAAGCATTGCCGCCACGACAATGTCGCGCCCTGTCTTCAATCCCCCATCAACCCTGAGTGTTACGCGTTCGCGCAGGCCGTTCATAACGAGCACCTGCTGCGCTTCCGCAATACCCAGCTCCCATGGAGCTCCGGCGTTCTTGATCGAGCTCAAGGGCGACGCCCCCGTGCCTCCTTCATATCCGCTGATGAGAATCACGTCCGCATACGCCTTTGCTACGCCGGCCGCGATCGTGCCAACACCTGCCTCGGAGACGAGCTTGACACACACCCTTGCCCGCGGATTCACCTGCTTCAAATCATAGATCAGCTGCGCCAGGTCCTCGATACTATAGATGTCGTGATGCGGAGGTGGGGAAATCAACGAAACGCCCGGGACAGCTTTGCGCAAGCGGGCAATCAGGGGGGATACCTTGTTCGCCGGTATCTGCCCTCCCTCACCGGGCTTCGATCCCTGGGCCATCTTGATTTCAAGTTCTTTCGCACTCGCCAGGTATTCCGCAGTAACGCCGAACCTGGCCGATGCAACCTGTTTGATTGCACTGTTCGAGGAATCGCCGTTCGGCATGACATGGAACCGACGCGGATCTTCTCCCCCCTCGCCGCTGTTGCTCTTTCCGGCAATCCGGTTCATCGCGATGGCGATCGTCTCATGAATCTCCGGCGACAAAGCCCCAAGTGACATGGCGGCCGTCGTGAACCTCCTGCGAATGTCCTCGATCGGCTCAACCTCTTCGATCGGCACCGCCGATGAGATTTTCTTGAATTCCAGCAGGTCCTTGAGACCGATTGGACTTGATTCCGAGAGCGCTTCTTTCAGGTGATCGTAATCTTCCTGCGATCCGCTCACGCGGAGCTTTTGCATTGCGCGGAGCGCATCCGGCGACCATGCGCGGCGCTCACCGCTCCTCCGGTACCGATAGAAGCCCTCATCGACCAGCGCGGACGTCGTCACGCTCCATGCACGCGCGTGCCGCTCGAGCGCTTCACGCGCAATCTCGCGAAGGCTCAGCCCCCCGATCCGGGTCGGAGTCCCTGTGAAATATCGCTCGACAACATCATCTGCGAGGCCGATCGCCTCAAAGATCTGCGCGCCGCGGTACGAACCCAGCAGAGAAATCCCCATCTTCGACATGACCTTGAGGATGCCGTTTTCCACTGCCAGGCGGAAATTCGCGCAACCCGATTCGAAGGTCACGCCCGAAGCGCCGTCTTTCGAAGCAACTGAACGAATCGTCTCAAAGGCAAGATACGGGTTCACAGCGTTTGCACCGTACCCGATGAGCGTCGCGAAGTGATGGATGTCCCTTGGCTCACCGGTTTCTGCAACCACGCTGAGCTTCAAACGTTTCTGATGCCGGAGCAAATGATTGTGCACCGCACCCACTGCAAGCAGGATCGGTATCGGCGCCATTTCCTTGTCGATGCCCCGATCGCTCAGGACGACAAGGAACTTCCCTTCATCAGCCGCACTCTCTGCAGACCGGCACAACTGCTCCAATGTCGTCCGCATGCCATCCTCCCCCTCTGAGGCACGGAACAACACGGAGAGCGTCGCCGCCTGATAACCCGGATCGTCGAGTGAGCGGAGCCGTTCCAGTTCTGAATTGAACAGGATCGGGCTTTCAAGCTCGACTTGTTTCGCATGGTCCGCCGATTCGCCGAACCAATTATGACGATAGCCCAGTTTGCTCGTAAGAGACATCACCAGCCGCTCCCTGATCGGGTCGATTGGCGGGTTCGTAACCTGGGCAAACTGCTGGCGGAAGTATGACGGCAGCAACTTTGGCATCTTCGACAGGATCGCAAGCGGCGCGTCATCACCCATCGAACCGACCGGCTCCTTGGCTTCCTCCATCATCGGTTTGAAGACAGTCGGGATTTCCTCCGCGCTGAATCCGAAACAGATCTGGTAGTTGACGAGCTCCTGCCCGACAGGGCCCCGGTTCGGTTCGGTTTCGACATGTTGAAGCCGGCTGAGCTTTGTGATATTCCTGACCCATGCCGAGTACGGTTTGTTCGCGCCTATTTCGTTTTTGATCTCGAGATCCTTCAACAGGATCCCTTTTGCGGTGTCGACCGCAATCATCTGGCCGGGTCCAAGCCTCCCTTTTTCAACGACGATCGAGTCATCGATTTCAAGTGCGCCGACCTCCGATCCGAGAACAATCAATCCCGTCGATGTAATCTTGTAGCGGGCGGGGCGCAAGCCGTTCCTGTCGAGCGTCGCGCCGATTGTGGTTCCGTCGCTGAAAACGAGCGCCGCCGGACCGTCCCAGGGTTCGCTGAAACACTCGTTGTACTCGTAGAAATCCTTCGCAAGCTGTGTAATGTCGTCGCGCGCCCTCCAAGCTTCCGGAACGAGCATCATCATGGAATGAAGCAGCGGTCTGCCGGAGAGCGTCAGCGCTTCGAGCGCATTGTCCAGATTTGCCGAGTCGCTCCCTTTGGGTTGAATGAGGGGCTTCAGAAAGCGAATGTCCTCACCCCAGTAATCAGACTCGATCTCTGCCTCACGGGCTGATGTCCAGATGCGGTTCCCCTGGATCGTGTTAATCTCACCGTTATGCGCCAACATGCGGAACGGCTGGGCCAGGTTCCATGTAGGGAACGTGTTCGTACTGTACCGTTGGTGATATATTCCAAACGCAGACTCAAAGGCTGGATTCTGCAAATCGGGATAGAACCTGTCCAATGCCGTCGCTATCATCAGTCCTTTGTAGACGATCGTGCGACTCGACATCGAGCAAACATAAAAATCGTCAATCTGCGTCTTCAGCAGATGTTTTTCGATTTCCTTCCGTACTAGGAACAGCTGTCGCTCATACTCCAGCGATCCTATGTGCCGCGGTTTTCGTATGAGAATCTGGTGCACCCTTGGGGCTGTCAGGGCAGAACTCTCGCCGATCACCTCCATGTCCACAGGGACCTTCCTCCACCCCATGATCCCCAGACCATGACGCGAGATGGCGTGTTCCACAAGTGCCTTGCACAATGCAAATGCATCTTCATTCACTGGCATGAAGAACATACCAACGCCAAGATCTGCTTCCATTTCGAGACGCGATGCAAGCCCGTTGACCTGATCGAGGAAGAACTTTACCGGAAGCTGTGTCAAGATGCCGGCCCCGTCCCCGGTCTGCGTGTCAGCAGCGACTGCACCCCTATGCGTGAGGTTGCACACCGAGCGTATCGCCTGGCGGACGATCTCGTGGGTCTTCTCGCCGGAGATGTTTGCCACGAAGCCGGTTCCGCACGCATCGTGCTCGTATCTTGGATCGTATAGTGGAAAAGGATTCACACACTCTCTCGTCATTGTTGATCGATCCCACATTCCTCAGCAGGAACTCCGCCGCTACACTTCTCCCTGAAATTCCCGTTTCAACGCCACTCTCCCCGTCCGCGCAATTTCTTTTATTCCGAATGGCTTGAGCATCTTGATAATCGCATCGACCTTCTGCTGGCTTCCTGTCGCCTCGAGCGTCAATGACTTGGGACTGATGTCGATGACTTTCGCCCTGAAGATTTCTGCGATCTGCATGATCTCAGGTCGCGTGGTTTGCGTGGACTGGACTTTCACGAGAACGAGCTCGCGCTCCACGAAGCTGTCAAACGTCAGATCCACGACCTTGATCGTGTCGATGAGCTTGTTCAGCTGCTTGGTTATCTGTTCGATGATCTGATCGTCTCCCCTGGTGACAATCGTCATGCGGGAAACATCTTCCTCCTCGGTCGGGCCGACGGAAAGGCTGTCGATGTTGTATCCCTTTGCCGAAAACATTCCTGCAACGCGGACAAAGGCACCGAACTTGTTCTCCACGAGCACAGAGATTGTGTGCCTCTTGAGGTGCTGGTCTGCATGCCCATCGTTTCCCCGGCCGCTGACGTTTTGCTGTGTGTGCGTCATAGTTTTTGTTCCACCATATGTTGGGTCTGTTTTCCCTTCAACACTGTCATCAGCTCCTCCTCAGGCGTGCCGTTCGCCGGCGTCGCGGGTTTGTCGGGGACATCGATGATCTCGTTCACTGTCTGACCTGCCGGAATCATCGGGTACACATTGTCTTCCTGAACCACAACGAACTCCACGAAGACTGGCCCGTCGTTGTGAGTAAATGCCTTGCGGATAACTTCTTCGACCTCTGACGCGTTTTGAGCGCGGTATGCAGGACAGCCATACGCCTCTGCGAGTTTCACAAAATCCGGATTCCGGAGCCCAACATGGGAATAGCGCCGCCGCCAGAAAAGCTCCTGCCATTGGCGCACCATTCCAAGAAATCCATTGTTGATGACGAACACTTTGATTGGGAGTTTGTGCTCGACAATCGTGGCCATTTCCTGGCTGTTCATCTGGAATCCGCCGTCACCGCTGATGGAGACCACAGGAAGATCGCTCCGTCCGAAACTTGCGCCCATCGCAGCCGGCAGGGAGAACCCCATCGTACCGAGACCGCCGGAAGTAATGTGCGTCCGTGGATAAACCCAGTTGAAGAACTGCGCCGTCCACATTTGATGCTGACCGACATCTGTGACAACCACAGCGTCCCCTCCGGTGATCTCTCCGAGCTTCTGGATGACATACTGCGCGCGGATCGCCTCGCCACTCCGGTAGCGCAACGGATGCTCCCGCTTCCACTGCTCGATTGTCGCAAGCCAGTCCTTCGTGTCGAGCCTGCTGACATGCTCCAGCAGTTGTTTGAGAACCGTCTTCACGTCTCCGACGATCGGCACGTCGACGGGAACATTTTTACTGATCGCAGCAGGATCGATATCAATATGGATTTTCTTTGCCTCGGCCGCGAACGCTTCCACTTTCCCCGTGACGCGATCGTCGAACCTGGCACCGACCGCGATCAGGAGATCGCAATACTGCACTGCGACGTTGGAATACCACGTCCCGTGCATGCCAAGCATGCCCAGTGCAAGCGGCTGATTCTCGGGATATGCACCGAGGCCATGCAGCGTTGTCGTCACCGGACACTGGAGCGTTTCGGCGAGCTTCATCAGCTCCCCCGCCGCGTTCGATTGGATGACACCGCCGCCGACGTAGAGCACCGGTCGTTTGGCCGCGTGGATCAAATCGGCCGCCTTCTTGATCTGCTTCATATGGCCGTCCGTCACCGGCTTGTAGCTGCGGAGTTCGACAGCATCGGGGTACTCGAACACCGTCTTCTGAGCCATGACATCTTTCGGGAGATCGACGAGGACCGGACCCGGACGTCCTGTGGTGGCAATGTAGAACGCTTCCTTCACAGTCTTGGCCAGTTCGTTCACGTCGCGCACGAGGTAATTGTGCTTCGTAATCGGCCTTGTAATCCCAACAATGTCGGCTTCCTGGAACGCGTCGTTGCCGATCAGGTTCAATGCGACCTGACCTGTAAAGACAACGATGGGAATCGAATCCATAAATGCGTCCGCAATTCCCGTGACGGTGTTCGTCGCCCCAGGACCGGAGGTCACAAGGACTACGCCGGGCTTTCCCGTCGCTTTCGCATAACCTTCCGCTGCATGCGTCGCCCCCTGCTCGTGGCGAACGAGCACATGCTTGATATGAGAAAGATCGACGAGAGCATCATAAATTCCGATCGTCGCTCCCCCCGGATAGCCAAAGACCACTTCAACCCCCTCCGCGATGAGAGAGCGGACGAAGATTTCCGCCCCAGTCATCAGGCGACCACTTTGTTTTTGCGCCATCGTGCCCTTCTGTGCCGACATATGGTTTCCTTTTGTAGGTGTTGGTTTGTTGTTCAATACGTTGTCTCATTGATGCGTCCCGCCGTTGTGGTCACAGCGGGACGATCGCATCCGCCTGTTTTGCGGAGGTCTCGATCAATGAGATCGTTCGTTGTCGAACGCAAGATCTGTCACAGCTCCGACACTGCTGCTTGACACATGCGAGGCGTACTTTGCGAGAACGCCCCGCTTGTATTTTGATTCCTTTGGTTTCCACGCCGCCTTCCGTGCAGCGAGCTCGGTATCGGAGATGTTGAGCTGCAGCAAACGGCGCTGCGCATCAATCGTGATGCTGTCTCCTTCCTTCACAAGCGCAATCGCACCGCCGACAGCGGCTTCGGGTGCGACGTGGCCGACAACCATTCCGTACGTTCCGCCGGAAAACCGCCCGTCCGTTATGAGACCGACAGAATCACCCAACCCCGCCCCAATAATTGCAGAGGTCGGGGCAAGCATCTCCCGCATCCCCGGTCCGCCGCGCGGACCTTCGTACCGGATCACAATCACATCCCCCGCCTTGATTGTTCCCGCGAGGATCGCTGGCAGGCATTCCTCTTCGGCTTCGAACACTCGTGCCGGGCCGGTGATCACAGGATTCTTTACGCCGGTGATTTTCGCGACCGCCCCTTCGGTTGCGAGGTTGCCTTTGAGAATTGCGAGGTGGCCTTGCGGATACATCGGATTGGTCCATGCGTGAATGATCTGCTGATCGGCTCGTGGAACCTCCGGGATGCCCTCAAGAGACTCCGCGACAGTTTTTCCAGTCACCGTCATCGCATCGCCGTGAAGCAATCCATGTGCGAGAAGCATCTTCATGACCTGGGGAATTCCGCCGGCCTTGTGCAGCTCGGTCGCCACATATTGCCCGGAGGGCTTGAGGTCGCAGAGTACCGGCACCTTGGCCCGGATCGTCTCAAAGTCGTCGATCGTAAGCGTAACTCTCGCGGCATGAGCAATCGCAAGAAGATGGAGAACTGCATTTGTCGATCCACCGATTGCCATGACGACTGCGATCGCGTTTTCGAATGCTTTTCTTGTGAGTATCTGGCTGGGGAGGATCTGGTGCCTGACGGCGTTGGCGAGTACTTCGGCGGACTTCGCGGTACTATCCGATTTTTCAAAATCTTCTGCCGCCATTGTGGAAGAGTACATCAGGCTCATTCCCATGGCTTCGATCGCGGAGGACATTGTATTCGCGGTGTACATACCACCACACGAGCCGGCCCCGGGACATGCGTGCCGTTCAATCTCCTGCACTTCCTGTTCGGAGATCTTGTTGGCGCTGTATTGTCCGACGGCCTCAAACACGCTGACGATTGTGAGATCTTTCCCGTTCAGGTGGCCTGGTTTGATCGTTCCGCCGTAGACAAAGACAGACGGAATATTCAGCCGAGCAATTGCGATCATCGCTCCCGGCATATTCTTGTCACATCCGCCGATCGCAAGAAGGCCGTCCATCGCCTGGGCATTGCAGACAGTCTCAATGGAATCGGCGATGACTTCGCGGGAAACCAGCGAATACTTCATCCCTTCCGTGCCCATCGAGATTCCATCGCTGACAGTGATCGTGCCGAACATCTGCGGCATCGTGTTCACAGCCCTGAGCGATTCCATCGCCCGGTCGGCCAGGTCATTCAGTCCGACATTGCACGGCGTAAGGTTACTGTAGCCATTGGCGACACCAATTATCGGCTTTTGGAAATCCCCATCCTCGAATCCAACAGCACGCAACATCGAGCGGTTCGGGGTTCGCTCCACTCCCTTTTTAATGAGATCGCTTCGCATAATTCACCTTTCTCAGGAACGACAACTCTCGTTCGCCAGAGGTGAACCTGCTTTACCGTGTTATTACTTGGATTTTGTTTCGGGTATGCTCGGTTAACCTCTGGCGTCTCTTAGGCGACAATAAAAAGCCCGAGGAGAAGCAGGTTAACGAGACTAATAAGGAGGAGGCCAAGCAGAGAAATGCCAGGCAGCGGCAACATGTTCAGTGCGCCGATGTTGAACTCAAAAGGCCTGGCTATGAAAGGATGATTTCCCACTTGACTCAAGTAAAGTGATGTGTATTAAATATAACATTTCCTTCACAGATGTCAAGAGAAAAGTGTGCTGCGGACGAAATTTTTGGAAGGATTGAAGCAGTTGGAGACTCTCGATCAGCCGTGAATGCGATCATGAGACTTTGAGAGACAATCGTTGACTGTGGCAAGCAAGTCTGTCAGCAGAAAAGGCTTGATCAGCATCGCGTCTGCGCCGAGACTAGCTCCGGGCCTGACATGCTCCCTCTCAACCAAACCCGTCACGTACATGAACGGGATCGATTGAGTCCGGGGATCGGATTTCAACCGTTCAAATACACCTATTCCATCGAGCTTT
>DATJQB010000206.1:0-9065 GCA_035506075.1 Bacteroidota bacterium
AACGGGCTTGACGGAGCAACCGGCTCAGCATCATGACAGGAAAGAAGCGAGATACAAAGAAAGAGGGTGAGGGAATTCGAGACTCTACTGTGCATATGAGAGAGCTTTCGGGAAGTTGCTGTCAGTACTATGCGACTGAAACGGATTTCGAAGCCCCACGGCACTTCTTTGCGGAGCCCTCGGTAAGAACATAGCCGCCACCTACAGAGAGCATCGGGGCAGGCTAAGGACGCCAAGAGGCGCAAAAGCAGCAACTCAAGTGATAGGTGAACATGTTCCTGCATTAGCATCCAACACTCATACGAAGGCAAGAGTGCCCTTGGTGCGAAGAAGCGCCGCTGAACGGATGATTCACATCACATTTTGGAAACAGCGATTTTACAATTGCCCTTTCCAGGTGTCATATTGACAAGAAAGGAGACACTCACGCCTGATCCTTGCAGCGTGCGTGTCGATCGCGTTGCTCATTGTTAGCTACCGGATTGATGCTGTCCACAGAATGAATTACATTGTCTGGAGTTTGTGTCTGGATGATCATGATCGACCTCATCAGATGGGAGAACAAAACCATGAAAATCACACGAAGGAGCCATCTGGCCCTTGCGGCACTTCAAATCGCGGCGACACTGTTCTCACTGTCGGCCTCCGGTTGTTTTCCAATGGGGGCCTTCCGGACCAGGGAACGGGTCGCGGTGCGAGCGGACGTTACGCAAGAGTATGACATCCCCGATCTCAATATGTACGGAGATTGGGTTGTGGTCGCTCATTACGGACGTGTCTGGCGGCCCAGCGTTGTCGAAGGCTGGCGCCCATTCTATCACGGTCACTGGGCGTACGCAGATGAGGGCTGGACCTGGATCTCGTATGAACCGTTCGGTTGGATAACCTATCACTACGGTAACTGGTATCCCTCCCCAGAGTTTGGCTGGGTGTGGATCCCAGGGCACGGCACCTGGTCACCCGCACGCGTACAATGGGTCCAGTACGGTGACTACGTCGGCTGGGCACCGCTGGCTCCAGCAGGAGTTCGATGGGGACGGCCGTGGGAACGATCGCAGTTCGACGTCTGGGCAGTGGTGCACACAAACGACATTGACCGTGACTACATCGGCCGGCGGAGAATCGCGCGCGCAGACATTCGGTTTGATGCCGAGCATGAAAAGGTCTTTGATCAATCTCCCGAACCGCGGATGATCGAAGGAAGAGTCCAGCACAAAATCGAAAAAGTCCGGATCAACCGCGAGACTGTTGTGATTGGAAAAGGGGAATTTCACAAAGTTGTTGTATCGGATCGCGAGCGCGGTCGTGTGGACAAATACAAAGCGAGTGTGGAGCGGGACGTCGTCAAGCGTCCGAACCAGGGCGAACACCGGTAGAGAGTCTCAGCAAGGGTTCAGGAAAGGAGCCGCAGTATGAATCTAGGTGCCCCCGAAATCATCCTCATCATGATCGTCTTGTTCTTTTTCTTCGGAGCGAACAAGATCCCGGAGATTATGAAAGGGCTTGGGTCAGGCTTGCGCGAGTTCAAGAAGGCGGCCCGGGATGTTCAGGACGACGTGGAGAAGGAAGTAAAGAAGATCGAGGAGAACGACAGCAAGAAGCAGCCGTGAGAACTCTGCTGGTCGGCGTTCATGCCATCACAGATGGAGCCTGATGCCTCCGAACACCTCGCGTCGGGCACCGGGCTGATATGAATTCCCTCCCGGATCCGGTTCCGTGAACGCAACAAATTCCTTGTCCGTCACATTCCGCACCTGCAGTGAGAGCTCGATGGGGTGACCGGCAAATGTCATTTCGTAACTGACGCGCAGGTGAAGGAGCGTGTAACCGCTCGCTGCCTCGGCATCGACGTTCGCGCCATCGATGTACGTCTTGCTCATTCCTTCCGTCGTAATCCCAACCGTGACTCCTTCAGCAACACGATACCACGTATCGACGGCGAACTGATGCTTCGGTGAGTTGGGCAGCCAGTTGCCGTTCCTGATGTACTTCAGTATGGCAGGATCGTCCATGACAACCTGGATTGGCTTTGCGTTAGTATACTGGAACGAAGAGAAGGTGTACGCCACCTGAAAATCGAAATCGGCATGCGGCATGAACTCGAGCGAGAACTCCGCTCCTGTGCGGCTGCTCGACGCCGCGTTCCTGTAGAAGGTCTCCTGGTTGCGCAGCGGATCGGAAATCCGGTAGCGGTCAAAATCGTTGGCGGTCGTAAGCGAGAATCCCGTGAACTCGTAGTGGAGCGTGCTCCCGATCGTTTGCCGCAAACCCACCTCGAACCCTTCCGATGTTGCAGACGTCAGGTGCGTGTTGAACCCTCCAAAATGATCCGGGTTCTGGGCAAGCTCTTCAGTCGCGGGCGGCATGAACCCCTGTCCCCAGCTTGCGAACATGGTGACCGTTTGCTGCGGCGAGTAGGTAAATCCGACGCGGGCCGTCGATTTCGAAAAATCGGCGCTTCCGGAAAGATCGAGCGGCGATTTCATCAGGTCGTTGAGTTCGTTGTGGATGTTGTCGTACCGCATACACACCATCAGGCCGTACTTTGGACCGAGGTCCAGCTTCCCAAGCAGAAAGACTCCCCCTCCGCTTTGCCGGATCTGTTCCTTCGAGCGGATCGTGTCCCCTTCGACAGCATGAAGGTTGTCGACTCTGTGCTCGTCGATCGTCTGCCATTGGGCATCGAGCCCCGCGCTTATTTTCCCCCGGATTCCCTCCGTCCCTTCCCCTGCCCGAAGCGTGTACTGTACGGAACCGCCGGGGGTCGTTATCGTCCTGTGATTGAACGTGTGATTGTTCGCTTCCGTGAAGAGGGTCCCCTTGACGTACGCCGCAAAATCGACAGATTGGTTTTCGCGAACCTTCCAGGTTCCAGTCGTACCGACTGTTGTCCGGTTCGTCAAGAGGTATTCGTCGTAGGGAATTGCGTCAGGATTCGCCTGCCGCGCGTCCTGCCGGTACTGCTCGAGATTGATCCCTTCCGGGTTCTCATGAAACGTTTCCGATCTTGTGAAGATCGGATTCAACGTGAGTGAGGATGTCGGAGTCCACGTGGCCTTGCCGTATGCAACGTTTGTCGAGAAGTGAGTGTGATCACGGTATCCATCCCCCATGGCGCGAGAAAGCGAGACCCGGTAGTTGACAGCCTGTGAGTTCCCGCCGAATTGTCCAAACGCCTTCCAGAAACCATTCGAGCCTCCAGTGAACGAGGCGTCCCCCGAAAGAGCTTCATGCGGCGCGTTCTGGGTTGTGATGTTGATGATTCCTCCTGCGGCGCTCCCTCCATAAATCGAGGCGGCTGGTCCGCGCAAGACTTCGATTCTCTCAAGCGTCGCATAGTCGACGTCAAAGAAATCAGGCGCGAAGCCTGTCGGATCGTTCAGCGGCAGGCCGTCGAGGAGAATCTTGATTCCCCGGATCCCTCGTTCAGTGAGAATGCCCTGCCCGCGAATCGAAAGATGCACCCTGCTCCCGTTTGCCTGATTGTCAACCTTCACGCCCGGAACCAATTTGAGCGGCTCATCGATTGCGATGGAGCGAGGAAGCGACGGCACGACCTCCGGTCCGACAACGCTCGTGGAGAAGGGAAGTTCCTTCAGGGGCAGCGAGATGCGCGAACCCGTGATAACGACTTCCGGATATTTGTATTCCAGGGTGTCTTTGCGGGTTGACTGCGAGTTGAGAAGTTGGAATGGGATGAGGAGGGCTATCAGCAACGCGATGACGAAAGGCTTCGGTTTCATCGAAATATCCTGAAAGTGGACACAACCCGAATCGATTGGCAATAAATGTTGCCAAGAGATTGACTCAAAAGCAAAGGGGGTTGCTCTTTCTTTCGCATCTTTGCCAAAAAGTTGGTTTATTGATTTGTCTCCGGATGCACAAGACAGCCGGGAGCGCAACCATCACCCCGGGCCACCGTATAGTCTGAACTGAGTCTGTAAACATCGGTCCGAAATCTTTCTAATTCACACCCCTCATCCCAACATCAAGAAGGAGAACTCCTCATGAAGAGAAGCGCCACCGTATTCTTCCTGGTTCTTCTGCTGGTCTCTTCAGCCTTGTTTGCGCAGTCATCGCGGCCCTTTGTCGACACGTCCGCGATTTCAGCAATCAAGGACGAGGCGATGAACCACTCGCAGGTCATGCAAACGCTCAGCTTCCTGTGCGACGTGTATGGACCCCGGCTCACATGGTCACCGGAGTACAAACAGGCAGCACAATGGGCAAGCGGCAAGCTCAAAGAATGGGGACTGCAGGATGTCCACTACGAAAACTGGGCACCGCTCGGCAAGGGCTGGACACTCAAGAGGTTTTCAGCCCAGGTCCTCAGTCCGAGGGCCTTCCCGCTGATCGCGTATCCGAAAGCCTGGTCCCCCAGCACCGACGGCCCTGTTCGCGGCGAACTGGTCTATTTCAAAGTCGGCGCAGAGGCAGATCTTGCTGCGTACAAGGGAAAGCTGAAAGATGCCATCGTGCTCATCGACGCGTCACGGCCGCTGAAGGCACACTTCCAGCCCGATGCGATGCGGCTCACCGACTCAGCACTCGTGCGCTATGCCAACGCCGACATGCCTGTCGGTCCGGGTATGCTAGATTCATCGATGATTCAGTACTACGTCAAGATCATGCAATGGAACGCGAAGAAGCTCGCGTTTTGTCAACAGGAAGGTGCAGCCATCATCATCAACAATGCAAATGGTGACGATGGAACGGTCTTCACGCAGGAAGCATCATCAGGCTACATCCCTCAGGGGCTCTCCGATTTGTTCAGCCCCGCCACGAGCGCCTATGGCGAAAAATCTCCGACTGTCGTGCCGCAGGTCTCGATCGCTGCCGAGGATTACAACCGCATCATGCGGATGATCGAGAAGGGGCAAAAAGTGACAGCCGAGATCAATCTTGAAGTGTCGATGACGAAGGCAGACTCAGCGTTCAACATCATTGCAGAGATTCCCGGCACCGATTTGAAAGATCAGATTGTCATGATCGGCGGGCATTTCGACTCATGGCATGCGGGGACCGGAGCGACCGACAACGGCACGGGATCAGCAGTATGCCTCGAAGCCGTGAGAATTCTGCAGAAGCTTGGATTGAAACCGCGCAGGACGATCCGCATCGGCTTGTGGGGAGGCGAAGAGGAAGGGCTGTTCGGGTCACGGGCGTACGTCACACGCCACTTTGCGGAACAGGACGGCGATTTCATCAGCTTAATGATAGGACGCGGCGGTCCGATCAAGAAGAAAGCTGAGTACGAAAAGTTCTCAGTGTACTTCAACAACGACAACGGGACCGGAAAAGCACGCGGTGTGTGGTTGCAGGGGAACGAAGCAGCTCGCCCGATTTTCCGCGAGTGGCTTGCGAAGTTCAATGACCCGACAGCGCAGACGCTCTCTCTCTCCAACACGGGGGGAACCGATCACCAGTCGTATGATGGTGTCGGGCTGCCAGGGTTCCAATTCATCCAGGATCCGATTGACTATAATGTACGGACGCATCACTCAAACGAAGACGTTTGGGATCGTGCGCAGGAGGGCGACCTGAAACAGGCGTCCGCGATCATGGCGGTTTTCGCGTATACCGCAGCGATGCAGCCGGAGATGTTCCCGCGTAAACCGATGCCGGGCACGAAGTAAGCGGTTTATTGACAAAAGAAGTCAACTAACAGCAAAGGGGTTGTTCCATTTGGGACAACCCCTTTTGTATTTCCAGCCGGCGCATATCACTCGCGTACCGTTTAAACCGTCCACCCGAAGTTTGCAAAATTCACTAACTCAAACCCTTGCTTCACGACCAGCAACATCACCGCAGGGAATCATTGCGAGCAAATAAGAACATTCGCAACCAGCGACCTCTTGATTACGATGGGCGAGACTGAATGAGCGCACGCACGATTCTCGACGCGCTGATGAGATCTTCCATCAAGAAGAATTCGTCAACCGAGTGCGGCTTCTGCGCACCGATGCCAATGTTCACCGCCGGGATGCCTCGCTCATTATATGCGTTCGCATCGCTTCCACCCATGTAGCGAATCGGGTTTGGTGTCAAACCCGCGTCGCGGAGCGCACGCTCAAGGTGGATAAGAACTTCCGAATCCGCTGCGTGTACGTACGGCTCGAATTCCGCAGAGGTCATGAACTCCAGCTGGCCTGCAGGCGCAACCGCCGACTCGAATGCCGCCTTCATTTCACCAAGGACCTGCGTAATGCGCTCGGGGTAAAATGATCTCACTTCCCCCTCGATGGTAACCCTCTCGGGGACAACGTTGACGGCATCGCCTCCCTTGATCTTTCCGATGTTGCATGTTGTGTCTTGATCCAACCGTCCCAACCGGATCTTGCTGATTGCGGCAGAACTCAGAGCCACCGCACTGATCCCTTCTTCAGGTGCAACGCCCGCGTGCGCTGCCTTTCCAATAAAGCTGGCGGTGAACCCATGGAGTCCAACCGACTCTCGGATATATGTTCCGGGCCGCTTCGAGCAGTCGAACACAAAGGCCGCGGAGACATGCCGGCTTGTGAGATCAAGTGCCTGTGCGCCGTACAATCCCGACTCTTCGCAGACAGTAAAAGCAACGAAGAAGTTCGTGAGGGACGACGTGATGTTCCGGGTAGATAGAAGCAAATCGACAAGAAGCGAAACGCCCATCCGGTTATCCGCTCCGAGGATCGTCGAACCGTCCGACGTCACACGGTCTGCCCTGACGATTGGTTTCAGGTTCACAGTCGACTGAACCGTGTCGAGGTGGGCTTCAAGGAGAATGGCAGGCGCATCGCTGTCAAATCCCGGCGGAAAACAGAGAAGGTTGCCCGTGTTCCCCCGAACCTTTGCGGCGGCATCGTCTTCAACAACCGTGATCCCTCTGCTGCGCAGAATCGAAACGACCTCGTCGGCGATGAGGCGTTCTGAATGAGAAACCCCTTCGATCGGCGCAAGGCGAAGAAAGAGGGACAGAAGCTCCTGGTTTGAGGTCGACATACCATTCATGAGAGAGTTGTTCCAGTTTCCGGGGAAATGAAACGGCTATTCAATAGTTTACACGATTTCACGACACTGTCAAGCGCGCACGAACGTGCCCGTTTTCGCAAGAACCCTCCTCAGCAAGCGAACATTCAAAAAAAGATCCCGGCTGAAATGTCATCAACCGGGATCCAGTGCGTTGAGCGATACTGAGTACTACTTCACGAGCATCATCCTCCGGGTTTCGGATCGTTGGCCCGCGATGAGCTTGTACAGATAGACACCGCTTGGCCTGACACCTGCATCCCACTGAACCGAGTAGCTTCCGGGTCCCAGGTCCTGATTCACGAGAGCTGCCACTTCTCGTCCAAGAAGATCGAACACTTTCAGCTGTACCCACCCTGACTGCGCGACGCTGAACCGGATTGTCGTGGATGGATTAAAAGGGTTCGGGAAGTTCTGTGAAAGACTGTACACGTCGGGCATTCCGGCGACATGCTCAACAGCCGAGATCGTCGTCACACTGAAGAGCTCGACATTTACGGGAATCGACGCGCCCGTTTGATCGATCGCCGTCACATCGTAGATGGTGAACCGCACTGCTGCCCCGGAGCTCGGCACAAACTGAGCCGAAGCAATCGTCCCTGATCCGGTCGAGCCGGGGACTGTCGTCCGCGTAATCCCCATGTCGATCGTCTGTGCGTCGATGGCATGGAAGAATGAGAGCGCACTTGTCGACATGAACGATCCGGCAGAAGCGGTCCCATCGACATAGGTACATGACGGCATGTCGCTCCGAAGCTTGAACGCGATCCCGTACAGCGCTGGATTGGACGTGAAGTCGGATGCCTGCACGGTCACAGTGAACGGCTTATAGATCTGGAACGGTCCGATGGCAACCGGCTTGACGGATGGACCGCCAATCACAACAACGACGCTCCCCGTATCCACTGTGATCCGCGCACCGTACTGATCGACGGCAATCACATCTGAAAGTGTGAATCGAATCGCTCCAGCCACAGAGGAGACAAACTGAGCGCGGGCAATCGGACCGGTTCCCGTCACTCCCGGCGCGGTCGTTTTGGTGACTCCCATATCGACCATTTGGCTGCTCACCTTCTGGAAAAATGTGAGCGGACTTGAGCCAAGGAAGGAGCCGGCAGCGGCACTACCGTCGACATACGAACAAGTGGACTTGTCGCACTTGAGCTTGAACGATGCGCCATACAATCCGGTGCTTGCAGTGATTCCGGAGGCGTACACCTCAACAGTGAACGCCTGCCCGACTGCGTATGGGCCCGTCGCGACAGGAATGACCATCGGACCCCTGACCGTCACAGCTGTGCCCAGCGTATCCAGTGCGACTGCCGCTCCGGTTTGATCAACACCAGAGACTCCGAACATTGAGAATCGAACAACACCTGTCACGGACGAAACGAACTGAACTCTCGCGACCGTCCCTGTTCCGCTGATGCCCGGCGCAGTCGTTTTGGTCACGCCAAGATCAACAGTCTGCGCATCCACCTTCCTGAAGAAGGTCAGCGGGTTTGCCCCGAGAAAACTCCCCGCGGTGCCGCTGCCATCAACAAACGTGCAGCTCGACTTGTCGCTCTTGAGCTTCAGCGCAAGCCCATACAACGACGTCACCGGGTTCGGATTGCCGACAGTCACTTCAACCCAGAACGGCTTCCCAGCCTGGACATAACCTGCGACAACCGGGGCCACAGTACCTCTGCCTGCCACAGATCCCGACGAGAGAATGACGTTGTCCAGATCGCAGCGATCGGTCCCGATCTGGTATTCACCCCGTATCAGGAAGCGGGTTACCGACGAAAGCACCATCCTGAATTCAGCTGCTGTTGGCGCCGTCCCGCTCAGTGACGTCTTCTTCCATCCTGCCGACTCGTTGAGCGCCACCTGGTAATGTGTCCATGTGGTCAAAGGATTGTTCGGCGTGTCGTAGACAATCCTGAGCCCTCCTCCCTCGATGATGATATCTTCTATATCATACTGATTGTCGGTGTAGTACTGGCGCAGATCAAAACTCAGGCTCCCTCCATATGCAGCAGACTGGTCGCCGAGAAACTTCGTCGGCGCCTTGAAGT
>DATJQB010000207.1:0-2790 GCA_035506075.1 Bacteroidota bacterium
GCAGTGATCGGCCCCAATGCCGACAGGACCCTCCTCGGCGGATACAGCGGTCATCCCAGGTATTTCACCTCCGTTCTGCAGGGAATCCGCGAGAAGGCGGGCAGGAAGGTCGACGTCAAGTACGCGGAAGGGTGCAAAATCACGGTCGGCGGCTCTTGGAACGAGGATGTTGTGACACTTCCCGATCCCGCAGAAAACCGCCGTCTCATAAGCGCTGCAGTGTCAACAGCAAAGGAATCGGAGCTCGTTATCCTTGTCCTCGGTGACAATGAGCAGACTTCGAGGGAGGCGTGGAGCAAGACGCACCTTGGTGACAGGGCCAATCTCGACCTCTTCGGCATGCAGAACGAGCTTGCGAATGCGATCCTCGACACCGGCAAACCGGTTATTCTTGTGCTTTTCAACGGCCGACCCAACACCATGAGTGAGATCCACGCCCGTATACCGGCGATCCTCGAATGCTGGTACCTGGGGCAGGAGTCGGGACATGCCGTTGCAGATGTGCTCTTCGGCGATTTCAATCCGGGTGGAAAGCTCCCAATCTCCATCCCTCGATCCGCCGGTCATCTTCCCTGCTACTATAACTACAAGTCTTCAGCCCGCCGGGGATATCTCTTCGATGATATCACACCGCTGTTCCCGTTCGGGTTCGGCATGAGCTACACGACGTTCCGGTTTGACAACCTGCGCCTGGAACATTCGACGATCGACAAGAATGGTTCTACAAACGTTCTCGTGGATGTCACCAACACAGGAAACCTTGCCGGATCGGAGGTCGTGCAGATGTATGTTCGTGACATGGTCAGTTCCGTAACGCGACCCATCAAGGAGCTGCGCGGCTTCAGGAAGCTCTGGCTTGAACCGAAAGAAACGCAGACCGTGACGCTCGAGATTCTCCCGGAACACCTGGCATTCACCAACATCGACAAGGAGTTCGTCGTTGAACCGGGAGAATTCCAAATCATGGTCGGAAGTTCCTCGCGGGACGCCGACCTGACAACCACAATGCTCCGTGTACGATAGATGCGTGCAGGTGAGGACTCGGTGCGGCAGAACGGACGTTCCCAATCACGCAACCACATACTACCTTTTGAGGTGATACGTGCAACCAGGAATTGAGAAACTCAGGGTAAGAGAAAAAATCGGGTATGGTTTTGGCGACGCAGCAGCAAACTTCGTTTTTCAGACGATGCTTATCTTCCAGCTGGGCTTTTACACCGACGTGTTCGGAATCACCGCCGCGGCTGCCGGCACACTGCTTCTCGTGGGCCGCTTCTGGGACGCAGCGTTCGATCCGTTCATGGGAGCTGTCGCAGACCGGACCGAGACCCGATGGGGAAAGTTCCGCCCGTGGGTCCTTTGGTCATCCGTTCCGTTTGCAGTCATGTTTGTGCTTGCCTTTACGACGCCGAACTTCGGCGACACGGGCAAGCTCATTTATGCGTACGTCACCTACATTCTCCTGATGACCGTGTACTCGGTCAATAACCTCCCCTACTCGGCGCTCAACGGAGTCATCACCGGCGATGTCAACGACAGGACCAGCCTTTCGTCCTATCGTTTCTTTCTCGCGATGGCCGCTTCACTCATCGTCCAGGGACTGACCCTCCCGCTCGTCGGCAAGCTCGGCGGAGGAAACGCTGCGAAAGGATGGACGATGACGATCGGTGTGTTCGCATCGCTCAGCATCCTGTTCTTCATCATCACATTCTTCAGCGTTCGTGAACGCATCAAACCGGATCCAAACCAGAAATCGTCGCCGAAACAGGACTTCGCAGATCTTCTCAAGAACAGGCCCTGGATCTCGATGTTCATCCTGACGCTCTTCCTTTTTATTACGCTCGCCCTGTGGGGAAGCGCGATGTTCTATTACTTCACGTATTACATCGACAAGAACCAGCTGTTTGGCTTCCTGCAATCGTGGGGACTTGTTACAACGCCAACCGGCGCCGAAGCATCAGAAAGCTGGTGGCACGGACTTCTCAGCGCATTCGGCCTCATCGCAACGACCAACCGGACGAACGTCAGCTCCGTGGGATTCAGTCTCTTCAACATGTCCGGACAGTTCGTCACAATCCTCGGCGTGCTCGCATCGAAACCTCTTGCAGTCCGGTTCGGCAAGAAGACGGTATTTCTCACGGGCCTTGTTCTGACAACTGTTTTTACCAGCCTGTTTATTCTCATGCCACCTGAAGCTGTCGGCGCGACATTCCTGCTGAACGTTCTCAAGAGTCTCGCATACGGACCGACCATTCCGTTGCTCTGGGCCATGATGGCTGATGTTGCCGACTTTGCCGAGTGGAAAACCCGGCGGCGTGCAACGGGCGTTGTGTTTGCAGGGATTGTCTTTGCGTTGAAGGCTGGACTCGGTTTCGGTGGCGCAATCTGCGGATGGCTCCTGTCTGTGTACGGCTATATTCCGAACGTGGTTCAGTCGGACAGCGCCCTGTTCGGCATCCGCATGACAGCGAGTATATTTCCTTCGCTGACTTTTTTGGTCGGCGTGATCTCCGTGTCGTTCTACAGTATCAGCAAGAAGCTTAACCTGCAAATCCAGGACGAGCTCGCCGAACGGAGAAAGAGCTTTTCAACTGCGTCTCCGGCAGCCTGAGGGTTTTCCGTCCCGGCAGGAGACATTTCGTATCATCGCGTCGCGGCGTCCTGTGTCTTCACTGAACGAGCGAACGCGTTCCATTCATTCAACGAGAGAGATGAATTGACGATGGCGAAGACGTACTTCCCGAAGATCCAGAAGCCCATTCCTTTTGAGGGAAAAGAATCAACGAACCC
>DATJQB010000208.1:0-2770 GCA_035506075.1 Bacteroidota bacterium
CAATGTGTGGGCAACGTGGTGCGGGCCGTGCGTATCGGAATTCGACAACCTGGTCGAGACGAACCTTCGCTTCAGGAATCGCGACTTCGAGCTTGTCACGATTGCGGCGCAGTTCCCCGACGAGAAAGCAAAAGTTCTGCAGTTCCTGCAGAAGCACCACGCCTCCACGAGAAACCTCCTCTTCGGGGAAACAGACAAATACAAACTTATGAAGGCGCTTGATCCGGACTGGACCGGCGCGCTCCCGCACACGCTTGTCATCGGCGCGGATGGCAAGGTACTTTACAGCCAGACTGACGAGCTCGATTTTCTGAAGCTCAGACGCGTACTTGTTCCTGCACTCAACAACTTGACACCGTGGCCGGGGTTGAGCCCGATAAAGTAAGGAGACCTCCGGCTAGAATCCTTGAACAATCTTCAGGAGAGCTTCCTTCGCTTTTGGGCTACCGATCTTCCTTAGTCCGGCAACTGCTTGACTCCGAACATCGTGGTCAGCATCGTTGCTTGCAAGACCGGCGAGGATTGAAACTGCCGAGTCCATTCCTGATAGCCCGAGACCGATTGTCGCCAGGCGCCGCATATCGGGATCCTTCTCCTTCTCGACAATCATCGACAGCTGAGAGACGGAGAGTCCACCCTGCGCGCCGTTCACAAATTCGAGTGCCCTCTTCCTTGCGTCCAAGGTCCTCGCCTTCAACGCGACCGTTGTCAAGGGAGAGATCGCGTCCATCATCATAAGATTGCCGAATGAGATCACCGCCGCTTTTGCAGTGCGGGGATTCGGACTATTCAATGCCGTTGCCAGCAGAAAATGCTGAGCATCATTATACCCCCCGGTGCCGAGCGCGAGGATCGCCACCTCTTGTACGTCTGGATCGTGGCTCGACGTACAAATATCCACCAGCACGCTGCCGGTCGATTCGACAGATCTCATATGAGCCAATCCTTCAACCGCAGACTTGCGAATGGCCCGATCGGCGTCATCCAGCGCAAGGCGCCTAAACACTGACACCGCCGCTGTATCCCCCCGGACTGCAAGTTCTTGAATGGCGCATCTTCTCACTTCCGAGCCCTTCGATTGTGCTAAGATCTCAAGAAGAGCAGCACCGGACGCACTCCCTTCGATCGTGCCGAGTTTCCTTGTTGCCTGTCGAGCCGTTTCCTCTTCCAAGTCGTTCAGAGCCACACTGCGTAAAGCAGGAATCTCAATCGTTGAGCGCATCATTCCCTCGACTGCAGCGCGACGTACGTCTGCAGAACGAGCGTTTGCGGAAAGTTGCATCAATTCCTCGTTCACCTCGTTTCCACCAATGTTGGCCATCGCTCTAACCGCGTCGAGCCTTACTTGATCGGACGTATCCTTCTCGGCGATCTCGGCAAGCTTTCTCCCGGCCTTCCGTGTCCGGAACATTCCGAGCATGTAGGCGATTTTCGCTCGAATTCTCTCGCTCGGATTTTGATTGTAGAGATCAACGACTGTGTTGAATGTTTCTTGACTTTTGATGTCTTCCATCGAATACAACGCGGCTAGCTTGATATCTTCATTCAACGAATCCTGCATCACCTTGATGATCGGCTCGTATTTGGGATCACCCTGTCTCGCAAGTTGTCGACCAATGCGAATCATGTTTGAACGAGCGTCACTAACCCATCGACTTTTCGGATAGCTGGCGACAAACTCTTGGTTACAAAGAAAAACACTCTCTGGTGCTTCCCCTGTTTGTTCGCCGACATAGCAGAGCCAGTATCGAGCACCTTCGACCCACCTGCTAGAGGGATAGCTTGTGGTGATCTCCTGGAAGGCTTGCTTCGCAATCGTCCATTTCTCTTCGAGAAGGGCGGAATAGCCCATTTCGTATACTTCCTGTCCGCCAGCCTCTGACTGTGCACTCCCGTGCGTCGCCAAGACAACAAGGAGAAAACAAACTGTCAGAAGTGATTTCATTCGTCGTACTCCTTTGCGAGGTTGTGCCTGCAGGCGCTCCTATCCCGCATACAGGTCATGTCCTGACTGAATCTCTCTGAGCCCTCCAAGAATAGAGACGCGTATCAAGCCGAAGCTGCTCCAAGGAGATCTTGAAGAGAATATCTCCATGTGCAACCCCGTGTCTTATCACATTGATATCCCCTCCCTCAGGGTGGTCGCTCATGTTCGCAATCTGAATTAAGACCACCTCAACCTGTGAGAGCAACCGCCGCAATCGTTGGTGTCGCAGTTCTTCCAGCTCATCTCGGATTTCGCGCGATTGATCGAGCAATGATCGCGAAACGTGCCGTTGGGCCTGGGCGAGTTGCAAATGGCGAAGCCCGGGTTCCGGATCTTCATTCACGATGCTTAGAATCAAGATTCGCGATCGCTCAAGGCAAATGTTCACTCTCCGGACTTGGTCGATGGAGAGAGAATCACTGGTTGCGGATGATGGCTCAGGTTGATCTTGAGACAAATCTGCGGTTTGCTCTTTATAGATGAACCGTCCGACTATGATGGAGATGAAGACGAGGAATGTGCCACCAATCGTTGCGAGCGCGAGCCGGGGAAGATTGTGCGAAGACTCTCGTGAATGGATCTTAGAGTCTGGAATCCCTCTTGGGAGAGTCGCTTGAAGCTTTTTGGAGAGTCCGCGTTCCCACCTCTCCCAAAATAGCCCGTCGGGTTCTACAAAGGTGTCGGTAGGCACTGCCGTCAGATCGGATTGCAGAACCTCGAATTCCGCACTGCAGTTTCGGCACGTGGATAGGTGACGCTTATGCCACAATGCTTCGTGGGCAG
>DATJQB010000209.1:0-4558 GCA_035506075.1 Bacteroidota bacterium
GAACACGTCTGCACCCGCTCCTTGGGATAACCAGAAGTGATCAAGCAAGTCACACACTTCTCGCGTGCAGCAGGTGTAGAATCGCGCGGAAGGAAGAAAAAATGAGATGGCGTCGGCCCGCGAGTCTTCAAGCCGGAACATCGCGCCGGTGTGCAGGGCAGATTATATTCCGGTGCCTGCTGCCCAGGCTGGAGCAAGCAGTCTCCCAAAATGTCCCGCATGTACGCACGGGAGCATGCCGCGATAGGATCTACTCCGAATCGTACTTAATGACCGAGAATACGTCGTAGTTGCCAAGATGGGATCGTCCCTTGAGGAAAGTCAGCTCGATCAGGAATGAAAGCCCTACAATCGATCCCCCGAGGTTCTCAACAAGCTTGCAGGCTGCTGAAACAGTCCCGCCTGTCGCAAGCAGATCATCATGGATCAACACCCGTTCGCCCTTCACCAGAGCGTCCTTGTGAATCTCGATGACATCCGTGCCATATTCAAGTGCATAGCTCTCTGCCAGCGTCGCTGCGGGCAACTTCCCCTTCTTCCGGATCGGGACAAAGCCTGCCTTGAGACGCAATGCAAGCGCAGCGCCAAGGATGAAACCTCTCGATTCGATGCAGACAATCTTCGAAATCTTCTTGTCCTTGTAGTAATCGACAAGAATGTCCACGGTCTTCTCAAACGCCGCGGCATCTTTCAGAAGCGTTGTGATATCGCGGAACATGATCCCGGCCTTAGGAAAATCCGGAACTGTCCGAACAAAGGAAGCGAGAGAACTGGAATCTAAATTCATAACAGTAGCTGAAGGCTATGCAGCACTACCACTTGATAGTTTCTTTCTTAAGAAAAGCGTCAACTCCTTTTTTGCAGTCGTCAGTCATCCTCGTGAGCGCGTTCAGATTGGATGCGTAGCTCAGTGCATCGCTGACGGACATCCCATGAATGCGCGAGAGGAGCTCTTTGATGAGCCCGAGTGAGGACGCGCTGCAGTTCTTTGAAAGCTCCAGCGCGAGGTTGCGTCCGAAATGTTCTACCTCTGTCTCCGGCACAAGATAGTTCACGAGCCCGATCCGATACGCTTCCTCCGCCGAAACGACGTTTCCCCGAAGCGTCAGCTCGCGCGCTCTTCCTTCCCCCACCCTGCGGACGAGGAAGAAGAGCACAATGGCGGGGATGAACCCCGTCTTCACCTCCGTAAAGCCAAACTGTGCGGTTTCCTTTGAGGCCACAACAAGATCACAGACCGTGGCGAGTCCGCACCCTCCGGCGGTGGCATTCCCTTGAACAACAGCAACAACCGGTTTGCGCTGCGTGTAAATCTGGAGGAACAGGCGCATCAGGCTGTTCGATTCCTCCTGGTTCTGGTTGAAATCGTACTGCATAAGCCGTTGCAGGTACACAGAATCTGCCCCGTCACAGAAAGAGTCTCCTTCACCCTTAAGAAGGATGATCCTGACGTCAGCATCGCGTTGCGCCGACTGAAACGCAGCTGTCAGTTCCGTAACCATAAGGTCGTCAAGCGCGTTATGCTTGTCCGGTCTGCTAAGAGTAATTGTGCAGACGCGCTGCTCTGTGGTGTATTTGATGCGAGTGTAGTCCATGGTTCCTCAACGGTGCATGAAAGTACCAAGAAGGGGTTTGAAATGCAAGAAAACAGGCGTAAACGACGAAGGTCCCGGTTGATGTTCCGGGACCTTCAAGGTTCAATTCACGTACTCCGCAGTTGGATTACGCATCGTAGTAGAGCAGAAACTCGTACGGATGCGGCCGGAGTGCCATGGGTTCGATTTCCTTCTCCGTCTTGTATTCGATCCAGGTGTCGATAACGTCCTCGGAAAACACGTCGCCGCGGAGCAAGAACTCGTGGTCGTTTTCAAGAGCCTCGAGCGACTCTCTCAGCGATCCCGGCGTTGATGGGACATCGCGGAGCTGCTCGCGGGACATATCATAGATATCCTTGTCCAGCGGCTTCCCCGGGTCGATTTTGTTGATGATTCCATCCAGCCCCGCCATGAGGAGCGCGGCAAAGCCGATATATGGATTGCATGTCGGATCCGGGCAACGGAATTCGATGCGCTTCGCCTTTGGATTGGATGAGTACATCGGAATTCTGACTGATGCGGATCTGTTTCGCTGAGAATAGGCAAGGTTCACCGGAGCTTCGAATCCGGGCACCAGGCGTTTATACGAATTGGTGGTTGGATTAGTAATGGCGCATAACGCTGGAGCATGTTTCAGAAGACCGCCGATGTAGTACATAGCCATTTCGCTGAGTCCCGCATACCCGTTTCCGGCAAACAGAGGCTTCCCCGCTTTCCAAAGACTCTGGTGCACATGCATGCCTGACCCGTTGTCGCCAAAGATCGGCTTGGGCATGAAGGTCACAGTCTTTCCATTTTTCTTTGCAACGTTCTTGGTGACATACTTGTACATGAGATAGTTGTCTGCCATCTTCGTCAGCGTATCGCGCCGCATGTCGATTTCTGTCTGTCCGGCAGTTGCAACCTCATGGTGATGAACTTCAACGGGGATCCCGATGCTTTCCATGGTCAAGACCATTTCGGAGCGAAGGTCCTGCAGGCTGTCGATCGGAGGCGCAGGGAAATATCCCTCCTTGAACCGCGGCTTGTGGCCGAGGTTTTGATCATCGTTGGATCCGCTGTTCCAGAATCCTTCTTCTGAATCCAGGTAGTAGTACCCGAAATTGTGCGACTGGTCAAAACGCACGTGGTCGAGAATAAAGAACTCTGGTTCTGGACCGAAAAATGCCGTATCCGCCAGCCCTGTCGTCTTCAGGTACGCCTCAGCCTTTTTCGAAATGTGCCGCGGATCTCTCGAGTAGCTTTCATGAGTGATCGGATCGGCGATGTCGCAGATGAGACTCAATGTCGGCACCGCGGAGAACGGATCCAGAAATGCGGTTGAAGGATCCGGAAAAAGAAGCATGTCGCTTTCATGGATCTTCTGAAACCCGCGAATACTCGAACCATCAAAGCCAATCCCCTGCTCGAATATTTCTCCTGAAAATTCAGCGGCTGTGACCGAAAAATGCTGCCACTGACCAATGAGATCTGTAAACTTAAGATCAATGATCCTGACAGAATTGTCCCGGATCATTTTCACCACCCTATCCACTCCCGATGTCGCCTTTACTTTTGTGGCCATATGACTCCTTCTGAGAAGAATATGACGCGTTATTTGTGTGAATGAATCTTTATGACACTCGTTTCCTTTGGCGTCGACAGAACGACGCTTGTAGTCGTCTTGACGACTCCCGACCACGACTGAATCTTCGCAAGCAGCTTCTCCAGGCTCGTCGTGTTTTCGGTCCGTATCTTCAACAGATGTGTCCCTTCCCCTGTGATCGCGTGACATTCAAGGACATCATCCAACGCACTGATATGTTCAACGAACGCGTTGTAGTGCTTTGACGAATCGATGGTGGCCAGGACAAATGCTGTGATATCCTTTCCCAGCATCTGATAGTTCAGCTTAGCAAAATACCCTGTGATGACCCCCGCCTCTTCGAGTTTCCGAAGCCGCTCACTGACAGAGGGAAGCGACAATCCAACTCGTTCAGCCAGGTCATTCCGTCGCATGCGCCCCTGTTTTTGAATGATTTCGAGGATTTTCTGGTCGATGTCATCAAGCATAGCCGGTGCCGTAGTTTCTTAGGGAATACAAAAATGAACTTAAATAAATGAGACTAGTTGCTCGTCTCACCTACAAATATAAGGTACTCGGCGATTCATGTCAAGCGCGATTGCAAAGAAAAAGCCCCGGACCTTAGGACGGCCCGGGGCTTTGGGAAGAATCGTTGGCGATGGAACCCTCAGGGCGCCACTGCCCGGGGCGATCGCGCTGCGGAGCGGAGATCGGCGATCGCTTTGCCGATGTCGGATGACCGAAAGACGGAAGTCCCGGCTACGAGCACATCGGCGCCGGCTGAAGTCACAAGCGGAGTGGTGTGCACATCGATTCCTCCGTCGACTTCAAGACGGATGTCCCTCCCGCTCAGACGGATCATCTCCGACATTTCCTCGAGTTTTCGGAGTGTCCCCTCTATAAACGACTGCCCGCCGAATCCGGGGTTGACGGACATGATAAGGATGAGATCAACCTCATCCATGATCTCGGAGAGCGTCGAACAAGGGGTCGCCGGATTAATGGAGACACCGGCTTTCGCGCCGAGTGATTTAATGTGGGTCACAGTGCGGTGAAGATGATTGCATACTTCCTGGTGAACCGTGATATGATCGGCCCCCGCATCACGGAATGCGCCCACATGTCTGTCAGGGTCGATGATCATCAGGTGCGTATCAAGCGGGAGTTTCGTTACCTTCCGGACCGCTTCGACAATAAAGGGTCCTATCGTGATGTTCGGGACGAAGCGCCCGTCCATGACGTCGAGGTGAATCCAGTCAGCGCCGCCAGCTTCGGCTTGCCTGACCTGTTCGCCCAGGCGGGAAAAATCGGCGGCCAGAACAGAAGGTGCGATCCTGATCATGAGTGGTGTCTAGTTCTGAATGTCATTCGTTTTTTCCCCCTTCTGAGCTACGACGAG
>DATJQB010000210.1:0-10802 GCA_035506075.1 Bacteroidota bacterium
CAAGGGAAAGATCCGCTATTATCCCAGCGATGGGGTCGGACGACCTGCAGCACACGATCAGATGGATATCAACACAAGCGCACTGTTCGTCAGCTATCAGCCCTACTTCACCAACGACTGGTTCGCACTCGATGGAAGCAACGACTACCATCTTCTGCCTGCATCCGAAGCCGCCGGAAAAGGCTTCACCCCGCCGGCTCCTACTCCAACCAACTACTGGTATAACCCCTACTTCGGCAATACCGTCCAACTCCCGGGCGATCGAAATATCGGCGCTATCAGCGGCGCCAGCTCAACGACCGCGGTGAATGCAAATGAATCAATGCCGACGAGCTTCAGCTTGCAGCAGAATTATCCAAATCCATTCAACCCAACGACCACCATTCAATTCCAGCTGCCCACTGAGTCGATTGTGACTCTGAAGGTATACAATCTCCTCGGGCAGGAAATCCGAACTCTGGTCAATGGAGATCTGCATGCAGGCGTGCATATAGTAAGTTTTGATGCGTCCAACTTGTCATCGGGAATCTACGTGTACAGATTGCAGGCGGGCGAGTTCTCGCAGGTCCGTCGCATGATGCTCATCAAGTAAGCCGTAGAAATGGTTTGATCCCGTCTCGGTTATTCCATCTGCCACCGGCGCTGCTCGCTCAGCGTCGGTGAGCAGCTGGTTAGCAACGAAAGGACTTTGCTGCATGCAACTCAAGTATCTCAGTTTTGCATTTCTGGTTTGTTCAGGGGTGATCTTCGGGCAAGAAAAGATCACCGTTGCGCTTTGGGGCGATTCCCGCGAGAATCTCGACCACGCGTGTGAACGAATTGCCTCAGTGTTGAAGGCTCAATCGGCCGAATGGGATGTGCAGGTACACACCGGCGATTTCACACATCACGGCAGCGAGGAGGATTGGCAAAGAACAATGGCGATCCCCGGCATTACCGACATTTACAGGGCCGGGAAGTTTCTTCTCTGCACGAGCAATCATGATGCCGGGCAAGAGGGGGGCAAGGGAGAGACTGTGCGGCACACGTACGACGAACATACAAAAGGAATCCTCCCTGTCAACGATGAAGACCATACAACACACTTCTACGCCTGGCATAAGGGCAATGTGCACATCGTTGTCCTTGACCCGTACTTCACCGATTCCACGCGGATGCAACGCTGGCTTGATCGATATCTCGAAAACGTGAAACCTGAAGAGTGGTTGATAGGCGTGTGGCACAATCCGGCCTACTCCCTGACGTACAAAGAGGATTTCCTGCCAAGGTGCCGGCTGTGGCTGGAAAGCCTTCGGAACCACGGGGGTGATTTTGTTTTCAATGGGCACGCGCACATGTACGTCCGGACGAAACCCCTATCCCCTGAGGGGATAGTCGACACGCTACACGGCATCGTGCAAGTCATTAATGGAACTGGAGGAGCGAGTTGGAAGGATCCCGCACCTCCAGATCCCCGCATTGCGTTCACTCCGACAACACGCTCATTTCCGGTCATAACGTACATCACATTTGAAGGTCGGACAGCAACTCTGCGTAGCTTCGATGCACGTGCAGAACACAATCTCCAGGAAATTGATCACTACGAGCTTACGCGATAGGTGTCCATGGGCGACCTACACCAGATTCATGTTTCCAGCATCTCTGCCTAGATAACGATAACGCATGCGCCAGGCTATGTTGGTTGGGGGATGTGGCAGTCTGGCGCCATGCGTTTCATCTTGTTTGAGCAACCAGTCATCTACTCTGATTCAGGGAATATACATATGAAACCACATTGTTCTCCTCAACACGTGGCGTCTCGAATCGTTGTTGTCGTCCTCTTCATACTTGTGGCGACAGCTATTTCGTGGTCTCAATCAGCGCGCTTTCTCGTCCTGAGTGACTGGGGAGGTTTCGGGTCCAACGATCAGAAATCCGTCGCGGCGGCAATGGGGAAGGAGGCGTCACGGATCAAGGCGCAGTTCGTACTAACGGCCGGTGACAATTATCACGGGGATGGAATCGCATCGGCCGATGATGTACGGTGGAAGACTGAATATGAAGATGTCTATGCTGCACCATCGCTGCAGATTCCCTGGTATCCGTCGCTTGGGAACCATGACAACGTGGGCAGCGCATCAGCCGAGATTCTCTATTCCACACGCAGCAAGCGATGGAAATTTCCTTCGCGCTACTATGCGCATGAAGAGCCGATCGATCAGAAGGAGCGACTGCTGATTATCCATCTTGATACCTCCCCGTTTGTCGGAGAGTATCTCAACGCACGCGATGACAAGTATCACCTGAAAGGGCAGGACTCGAAAAAGCAGGTCCGGTGGCTTGATTCCGTACTCTCGGTTTCGCACGCGCGGTGGACACTTGTCGTAGGTCACCACCCGATTTATTCGGCAGCTCCCAAGCACGGAGATACGAAGGAATTGATAGGAAGTGTGCTGCCAATCCTTCAGAAATATCATGTCCCTCTCTACGTGTGTGGACACGATCACGTCCTTCAGCATCTGAAAGACGGATCGATGGATTTCTTTGTGTGCGGCGGCGGAGCCGAAACCAGGGAGGCGGGTAATCGAGCAGATGTGGTATACAGCGAAGGAAAACTTGGATTTCTTTCTGTCTCCGTGACGATGGACAAACTCAAAGTGAACTACGTCGGCGTGGACGACAACGTCCTTCATTCTGCGGAGATTTCTGCCCCGCGACGATCAAAGTGACGAGCGGCCCCTTTCGAGAGCCCGACACTCCCAACGTCGATTCACGTGAATGAAGATTGCGCATCTCCGACTGACATGAGAGCACGCGTGCACTATTTCTCCCGCAAGAGTGTGCGCCGAATAGTCTCGAGAGCTGTCTTCCTCTCCTTGTCAACTTTTGGATACGAGAGATCCATCGACTTCATCGTTTTGAGCAGAATGTCGGCTATCGCCACGCGGGTGAACCATTTCTTGTCGGCCGGAATGATGTACCAGGGGGCCCATTGCGTGCTTGTGTGGCTGAGCATCTCTTCGTAGGCGCCCATGTATTCTTCCCAGTGCTCGCGCTCCTTGACGTCGGCGAGCGAGAACTTCCAGTTCTTGTTTGGATTTTCGATCCGCTGGAGAAATCGCTTTTTCTGCTCTTCCTTCGAGAGATGAAGAAAGAACTTCAGTATCAACGTCCCGTTCCTCACCAGATAGTTTTCAAATTCGTTGATCTCGCGATATCGTTCCTTCCAGAATTTGTGCTTGTCAGATCCAGCCGGCAGTTTCTCCTGGCGCAGCAATTCCGGATGGACCTTCACAACAAGCACTTCCTCATAGTACGAGCGGTTAAATATTCCAATGCGCCCTTTTCGGGGAAGCTCCCTGGCACATCTCCAGAGATAGTCGTGATCCAACTCCTCCGACGACGGAGACTTGAAGCTTACAACATTACATCCTTGTGGATTAATCCCTGACATCACATGCTTGATTGCACCGTCTTTTCCAGCCGCATCCATGGCCTGAAAGATCAGGAGCAACGCTCGAGATCCCTGCGCATAGAGCATGTCCTGCTGTGCCGAGATTCCCGCTATATCATCTTGCAGTTTCTGTTCGGCATCCTCTTTGGATTTGAATTCGCTCTTGTAGGATGGATTTGTATCGCGGAGTCGCAGCGTCTTGCCCGGCGTTACGATGAATTTGGAACTGTCCATGGCTCATGCCTTTCTTCAAAAACTGCTCAACGCGTGCTGCCTGTAAAGAAGGAAGTTGAGGATGCCGATGATTGGAGGCCGCGTAGGATTGCTCCCGTTCGGCTGGCCGGGAATTCAATCCCCGTGAGGTTTGAGAGAGTCGGCGCTATGTCTTCAGGACTGGCTTCCTCGCTGTGAACCCCGGCTGCGATGCCTTTCCCCATGAAGATGATTGGGACGTGTGAATTGTAATCGTATGGATCAGAGTGGGCGGTTCCGGCAATGCCCTCGTCGAGGTAGAACGGCTGTATGATGTATACCACATCGCCGCTGCGGCCATGATAGACGTTTCTCAGCACCTTGGCGAACAATTCCGAGTTGTTCATCGTAGCATCAGACTCGACAGAATAAGCTTGCGCGAAAGGGGGGAGAGACACGAGCTTTGCCGCGACGACGCTGCACGCATCCTGAAGAGGTATGTGCCTGGAAGCGAGCAATCCATGCCGGATGTAGACGTTATGATCGCTGACCGCCTCGATCCAACTCATCTCGGCAGGCGGCCGTCCAAATCGCTCGATCATGCCGGCCTCGCATGACGCACGAGTCGCCTCGACAGAGGTACGACCCGCAAGCGCATTTGCATTCCTGGACAGGATGTACTCCGGAATTGGCGTGATGCCGTGGTCACTCGAAAGAACAATGAGACAACGGTCCAATCCTACCTTCTCGTCCAGGAATCTAAGGAATTTTCCCAGAATCCGATCCATCGCAACCGCCATTTCCAGCACTTCATGGCTGTGCGGGCCGAACGTGTGCCCCACATAGTCTGTCGATGAGAAACTAACGCAGAGGAGGTCCATTTCAGAGCGTCTGCCCAACTCTTCTCCCAGGACCGCCGCTTCGGCAAATTGTTCAAGCAATTCTGCGCCGTACGGGCTGGTGACGAGGGCCGAATAATACGAAGAGGTGATCCGACGGTGATCCAACCCTGTGATCGGATGGGGGAAGGTTATGCCGAGGTCGTCGTGGTTGTCTTCATAGGGAGCGTTGTCGCGATCAAGACGCTCAAAGCATGAGTCTGGAAGCGATTTCGTCCACGATCTGCCGAAGAAGGAATTGATGGCCCCGCTGCGATTGAAGTTGTCGACCCAGAGAGGGGTGCTCTTCATGTAGTACGACGAAGTGACAAAGGCGGAATCGACCATCCAAAAGGCGCCTGTGGGGATTCGGCCCCCCATGAGCACCGCAGCCCGGTCCTTGTTTGAGATGGACACTACCTTTGCATGAAACCCGGAACTGATACGCAACATGTCTCCATAGGTTGGAGCCATCAGGAAGCGGGGTGAACATCCCACGCCGTCTGCGCCGAGAAGGGAAGTACTCCGATCTTCCACACAGTATTGCCGTGACTGCGTTCGTCTGTCGTACCAGTTGTTGGCAATGATGCCATTGCTGGATGCGTCGGCGCCGGTCAGGAGCACGGCGTGCCCTGGACCCGTGGCACACTGGGCCTGGCGATACCTCGCGTTGCGAAATGATGCCCCCTTCGACTGGAGAAGGACAAACCCATCATGGAAGTAGCTGCCGAATCGCGTCAGATACTCCTGCGGGAACTGATCAAGGCTGATGAAGACGACCAGGGAAGGGCGTGACTCCTGAAGCGGAGAAGCTTCCACTGTTACTGGCGCCAGCAACGAGACACATACGAGAAGAACTCGGCTTTGCTTGTTTATGTTCCACCAGGTTTGCTTCAATGCGTTCTCCTCTCTAGTGGTGAACAGTGTTATCCGATTTGTTAGTGACAGTGTGAGAAAGAAGTTCGGCGACTGTCCTGGAAATCATCGTCGCGTTGAACGGCTTCCGCACGAGTCCGGAGGCCCCTTCGTTCATGATTACTTTAAGACGACTTTCTTCTGCGTAGCCGGTGACAACAAGGACCTTGATGGCAGGGTCCAATTGCCGCAACGCCCGAAACGTATCCAACCCGTCCATTCCGGGCATTGCCATGTCCAGGAGGATCAGATCAATCTCGGGTCTGTGCCGCATGAATTCTTCGAGACCTTTTGCGCCATCGGACGCCAGGAAAACCTTGTAGCCCAGGCCACGGAACATCTCGCCGTTGATATCAAGCGCCAGGGGCTCATCATCAACGATGAGAAGCCCGCCGGAGCCTTTGATAATTCCATTCTCACGTTCTGTTGCAGTTCCTGCTTCTGACTCCTGACACTCTCGAAAATAAAGAGTGAATTGAGACCCCACGCCCGGTGTGCTTTCCACTTCGATCGTGCCCCCATGTTTCTTCACAATACCATAAACGACCGCAAGTCCTAACCCGGTTCCCTTGCCAACTCCTTTGGTCGTGAAGAACGGATCGAAGATCTTGGAGAGGATGCTGCGGGGAATCCCGCAGCCGGTGTCCTGGACACGCACGCAAACGTAGCGCCCGGGAATGACGTCGGGATGTACGGAGCAAAATGATTCGTCGAGATCCACCACAAAGGTGCTGACCGTTAGTGTTCCGCGGCCATTCATGGCATCACGGGCGTTGAGAAACAAATTCATCAACACCTGCTGCAATTGGGTTCTGTCGGCGCGAATCGTTGGGATGTTCTCGTCTGATCGCACGACAACCTCGATCGCCTTGTTGACCGACCGGCAGACGAGCCGCACAGTGTCGGCTATGACAGTGTTGATCTTAATGATCTCGAAGGTGCTGACGTTCTTCTGTGAAAAAGCCAGGAGTTGTTTCGTGAGCTCTGCAGCCCGGGTTGTGCTCTCCACAATAAACGTACAGTAACGGTGAAGCGTTGGATCATCGGGGATCTTCTTCTCCAGCATCTCGACGCTTGAAAGAATGATATTCAGCATATTGTTAAAATCATGAGCTACCCCGGCCGCAAGCGTGCCAATGCCAGAGAGCTTCTCTACCTGGACAAGCTGGGCTTCAGTCCTGCGCAGGTCTTCCATTGCACTGGCAAGCTTTGTGTTCGTCATTGCAAGGGAAGCATTGCGCTCCCCAAGCTCCGACACGTGTTGTGCAATACGGGCACTTTGCTCCACAAGCATCTGCTGGACGGACAGGAGCCCTTCGTATTTTCCATCCCGTGTGATAATGACATCTTCATAGACGCTTTCGTTGGGTCGGGACAACGCATGCCGAACGACCTCAGCCAGCGGACAGCCGGCATCAAGGCACAGAAAGTCGGACTCCATGAGATCCCGCGCCGATCTCCGCTGGTACAACGCGAAGCCGAATTGTGTTGAAAGCTGGTCAGTGACGCGGCGCCGATACAGAATGCCGAGTATGATATCGTTCTCGACTACAACGAGCGACTGGGTGTGATGTTCTTGATAGAGTTGGAGAAGCGAAGAACAGGGCTCGGTCGGAGGGACGGATGGGACCGATGAGCGCAATGACCCTGCCAATGGTTCACTGATCTCGCTCCCGTCACACTCAAAGGCTCCCTGAATGTCGTTGCCGGTCTGTTTCGCATGAATGGGGAAGTGGCCGTTACCGATGTCAACCGAAAATCTCGAGTTAGTAATCTGCATCTTGAGTGTCCAGGTACGATAGGTTCAATGGGTGACAGTGATCCATACTTGAGGCGATGTTCACCCGAGGTAGAATGCTCCGAGAGCTGCTTCGAGTTGTTATCAGCGCGTTGCTGCCTCGAGCCCTCTAAGTTCATGCTGCGCCTCTTCGTATTGATTGATTTCTCGGGCAGTGCGCGGTTTGCTCGCGACTACTCCCTGCAAAGCTGCGATGGCCCTTTGTGCCTGACCTTTGGCCTTGTACGTCCAATACAGTTCGTACAACGCGTACGCGTTGCCGGGATCATGTCGGAGAGCAGAAAGAAGGTACAGTTCAGATTGCTCCAGAGTTCCGGATATATCTGTGTCAAAAACAAGTCTGACAAAGCTACGCTCCAGCCAGCTTAGCTTTGCCCCTTCGCGTTCAAAAATGCCGAGCAGCACGTACGTCAGCGCGTATGAGGAGTCGATCGCGAGAGCTCGTCGCGCATGGTCGCGCACAATTTTCCCCAATCTGATTTTTTCATGAACTCCACAGAAAGGGAGGAGGCTCCCGTTCGTCAGTGCCGCCATGAATTCACTTTCGACCTTTCCAGGATACAAGCTGACCAGTGAATCGGCGAATTGGATGGCAATGCGGTAGAAGTGCTCCGCGCTGTCCGATCGTCCAAGGGCGACTCTCCCAAGGTCATTGTATACTCTGGCCATTCTGAGGTTCTCCTCAAAACCTCTTGAATTGAGAGCATAGGCCTCGGCGTACTCATGCAGTGCCAACCTGTTATCGCCGGCATAGAACCACGAATCACCGGAAGCGACATGGTCGTGGACGGATCTCATCTCCTGCGCGAAGGCTGCAATGGGAACGAGGACAAGAACGAACGGAAAACGGGACATTTCAATCCACTAAGTCGTGACGAATCTCAAGCGGTCATGGAAATTACATTGGGGAGGTTACCTCTCCATTAATCAAATGTTAAGTCTTGGTAAGCATATCGGTAGAGCAGGCGCGACTATGAGCACCAGAAGTCGTATGGACGGCGGTGCATTAACACTTTGATAACATTGAATTAATTGGCTGTTAGTACCCGGAGGGACCACGTGTTGTATATTATGTGCGGAGGATGCAAGAAGACCTTCCAGCACTGTTGTGGAGGGGATCTCAGGAACGCGGACCTGTAGGGAGCCGCGTTCTTTTTTTTGTACCATTTCCATCAATTCCGTACGGCATCTTGAAGTTCTCAGTATTAGGTGTATTTTGTAGGTGTTGAAGCAGAAACCTGACCCGGGATTGGCCGTCGGCGTGACTTCGAAGTCAGGTCCTCAAGAGACCCTGATCTGGAGAATGTATGCGTGTATCATTCGAGAAAATGTCTGGTGCGGGCAACGACTTTGTTGTCATCGACAATAGATCGCACAGGATCCGGAATGGTGCGTCGATTGCGCAGCGTCTCTGCGACCGCCGGTGGGGTGTCGGCGCAGATGGGCTCATCCTCATTGAAAAGAGCCGAAAGGCTGCATTCCGTATGATGTACTTCAACGCAGACGGGAGTTACGGAGGAATGTGTGGAAACGGCGGCCGATGTGCTGCTTTGTACGCTTTTTCTCACGGAATCGCTCCACGCCAGCACAAGTTCGAAGCTGTGAAGCACATCTACGCTGCATTCGTGAAAAAACAGGAGGTTGTTCTAGAAATGACGCCTCCTCATGACATGAGAGTCAATGAAATGCTGAAGACCTCGAGAGGAAACGCTGGGTCGAGTTTCATCAACACCGGTTCGCCGCATGTCGTCATCCCTGTGGAAAACCTTGGCCGAGGATCGGATTTGGAAACGCTGGATGTCCTCGGGCTTGGGAAAGAGATTCGATACAATCCGGCATTTGGTGTTGAAGGGGCAAACGTGAATTTTATTGAGAGAATCGATGCTAAGTCATTGAGGATGCGGACCTATGAGCGTGGCGTTGAGGATGAAACCTTAGCATGCGGAACTGGTTCTGTGGCATCTGCGTTGGTGGCATCCAGGCTGTGGGGCATGAAAACTCCTGTCAAAGTGATTGCAAGAAGTGGCAAAACGCTGAGAATCGAATTCAACCAGATGGATGGCGACTTTGTTGATGTAAAGCTCATTGGGCCGGCAAAGACTGTCTTCCACGGCGTGGTCCAGCTATGATCCGATCAAAGAATGCACGATGAACGAGAAAACGACCTGGACACGGCGGATTTTTGTGAAGGAAGCCCTCAGGGGCTGGCTAGGATTGGTCCTTGCACCGACCGCGTATGCAATCGGGAGACGGTTCCTGTCAACGCAAGCGGCGAGCAAGAAGCTGCCAGTATCAGTTGGAGCTGTGGCTGATTTTCCCCTGGGTGAAAGCCGGATTGTCTTGGCAGGAGATGAAAAGGTCTTGGTAGCCAGAGGGTTGGATGGACATTTTCATGCTGTCAGTGCAGTTTGTACGCACGTGGGTTGCTCAATACGCTTTGAAGCAACGGCGACCAATCCAGGATTCGCATGTAACTGCCACAGCAGCAGATTTAGTCTCCGAGGAGAGAATATTTCCGGACCGGCGCCATCGCCACTCGAACGTTACGATGTGAGGACAGAAAAGGGCCAGATCGTTGTGGATCAAGCACAGTCCTTGTAAGGGATTTAGAGCCCGGATGCGTCCTTTGTAATATAATATGTATTATGTAAAGTAACATGAAACGAGGAAAGCGCAACAACAATACGCTTTCTCATCCTTGTTGACTACTTCTCACCCATCGCCTTCGGGATCGCCGCTTCATAAGCCAACTCCAGCTCCGAGACACTAATCTCGATCACTCCATCCACTCTCAACTTGCCGGATGAGTCAACCTTCCCGATCGGCACAGCTGGAATACCTCTTTTCCCGGCCTTCTCAATCACCCGCTCGAGGTTCTCAGGCTTTACGGAGACTAGCATCCTCGATTGTGTTTCCCCAAAGAGGCTACGATCTCGGCTCAAGCCAGGCTCCGGGCATGTCACTGTGGCGCCAAGGTTGCAGCCAAGACCAAACAGACACTCGGCAACCGACACTGCAAGTCCACCTTCGGAACAATCGTGAGCGGACTCGATCAGGCGCTCCGAACCGAGTTCACGGCAAAACGCCTGTAATTTCTTCTCGAGGTCCAGGTCCATAAGTGGTGCATCACCAACGATTGAGCCGGTCCGTTGGAACAAATACTCTGAACCACCTAGTTCGCCGCGTTCAACTCCAAGGAGCACAATTTGGTCGTCGGGATGACGGAAAACCGATGCAGTTGCCAGATCTGCATCCTCATGGACTCCCAGCATGCCAATCACAGGTGTGGGTAGCACGGATGCGTCGGGGCTTTCGTTGTAGAAACTCACATTGCCGCCAGTCACCGGCGTTTCCAGGGCAACACACGCTTCCCGCATGCCCGCAATTGCTTCACTGAACTGCCAATAAACCTCCGGATCGTACGGATTGCCGAAATTCAGGCAATTCGTGATCGCAACAGGCACAGCACCGGTGCAAGAAACATTTCTGGCCGACTCAGCGACAGCAATCTGAGCTCCCCGCCTTGGATTGAGGTACACATATCTTCCATTGCAGTCGGTCTTTACAGCCAACGCCTTCTTTGTTC
>DATJQB010000211.1:0-39447 GCA_035506075.1 Bacteroidota bacterium
GAGCCGGCGCGCGGCCCGTTTGAACCAACTGACGCTTCCCTCAGCCGGAATGACAAGGGATTCCCCCAGAACAATTCTCGTCCGCAACCTGTTGTACGACGCGAACGCACGGATCAGCATGGCGTCGCTTCTCATCTCAAGTCCGGCAAAAAACCGCTTGAAATCAGGAAGCTGCCTGCGATCCTGTGCCGGCTCCTGCAAAACCACCTCGTTTACGAAACCCGTCATCGGGATCAGGTAATTAATCCCCGAAAGAGCATCATAGAGCCAAATCCGCTGATCGCTACCGCAGAGCGCAAGCACTAATTTCCGCCCCGAAACTGTCTCCATCGGAACCAACCTCAAGTGTTCACCGCAGATCGGACAATCGTGGGTTGGCATCCATGTCGAGTACGTCCACCTTGGGAACGTCTCGATGTCCTGGCCTGTAACTTGCGGCACCGATCCTGCAATTTCAAACTCGAGCTGATCGCTCAACCGCTCCCTGACGCTGATCGTCAACTCCCCCGTTGGCAGCCTGACAAGACCAAACGCAAGCAGCTGCGGCAATGGGGAATCGACATCCGGCACCGTACCGGGTCGGGCGAGAATGTAGTCGCCTTCTCCGCGTCGCCCTTCGCCGACAACCATGAATCGATCGACAAGATCACGGTATACTGCGTAACCGGGACGATCTGCGGGAAGCACCCACAGGAGCAGCGCCCGTTCAAGAGAAGACAACTGCCGTGGAAAACTCTCTTCAGGCTCCATTTCGGCTTTCGTCAGCCACGCGCCCGAAGCAACAGGTCGACCACTTCCCGAACCGCTCCATCGCCTCCAGAACGCCTGCAGACATAGTCAACGCTGGCGCGCACCGACTGCATCGCATCCGCCGGAGCCGCAGAGAACCCGACCTGTTCAAGAACAGGAAGGTCCGGTTCGTCGTCCCCGATATACGCGATCTGTGCGTCCGTCAATCTGAATTTCTTCCTGATGATGAGGTACGTCTTGAGCTTGTTGTCGAGGTTCTGGTGAAGCTCGGAGATTCCGAGTTCCCGCGCCCTCACCTTCACAATGGAAGAAACACGGCCAGTGATGATGCCAACCCTGATGCCGTTCTTCTGGAGCTTGACAAGCCCGTAGCCATCTTTGGTGTTGAACTTTTTGAGGACTTCACCGCGGCCGGAATAGTAAATTCCGCCATCAGTCATGACTCCATCCACGTCCAGCAGAAGGAGTCTGATCCTGTTGAGTTTCGCGCGTTGTGGGAGTGTTGTCGGCAAGGCTGGTCTCTGCAGGTCTACCGAGCGTACGAGTCCTTTTTTACGACGGCATCGATTGCCATCACTTGCTTCAAGAGATCGTCAAGGAGATCGAGTCGGAGCTGGCTTGCAGGGTCGCTGAGCGCTTTCGGCGGGTTCGGATGGACTTCGACGAACAATGCATCGCAGCCGGCCGCAACACCGGCGCGTGCGATGGGGAAAATGAACTCCGGCTGGCCTCCACTCCTCGTCTTGTCCGCTCCAGGCAGCTGCACAGAATGCGTTGCATCAAGCACGACAGGGAATCCCGATTGCCGCATGATCTGCAGCGAGCGCATGTCCACAACCAGGTTGTTGTACCCGAACGTTGTCCCCCGCTCGGTCAGAAGCACACGCTTGTTGCCAGTCAGTGCCACCTTTTCTGCAGCGAGTTTCATGTCGGCAGGGGCGAGGAACTGCCCCTTCTTGATGTTGACAACCCTGCCCGTCCTGCCTGCGGCCTGAAGCAGCTCCGTTTGACGGCAAAGGAATGCAGGAATCTGGAGGACATCTGCCACCTGGGAAGCCCTGGCGGCATCCTCGGTCGTATGAATATCCGTCAGAACAGGAATGCCAAACCGCTCACGAACCTCAGCGAGGATCGCGAGCGCATCGTCATCCCCAATGGACATGAACGACCTGGCGCTCGTGCGATTCGCTTTCTTGTAGGATGATTTGAAAATCAACGGAATGCGGCGACGCTCGGCAATGCGGAGGATCTTCTCGGCTGCAGAGAGGATCATCTTTCTCCCCTCGACAACGCACGGACCCGCAATGAGCACAAGAGGTCCGCCACCACCAATCCGAATATCGCCAATCCTGACAGTCACGTCACCCTCGGAAGTCCTTGCTACGACTCTCACTTGATCAATTATGTGACGTAGAACGTACGAAAAAATGCTACAACAATCAAAAGAGACTGATTTTATTGCATTCTTGCATCTCCTGCGTTATTGACGTATTTTAGCGTCCGGAAGGCGCTTCTTTCAAATGAAAGTCCGGGCATACGCGAAGATCAATCTGGGACTCCACGTCCTCGGGAAACGATCGGATGGGTATCATTCGATTGAAACCGTGTTCCGCCTGATCGACCTGTACGACGAGCTCGAGGTCGTAGGGAACGACTCGGGCACTCACTTCACCTCCAACCGGCCCGAACTCTCCGAAGACCGTTCCAACTTGTGCGTGCGGGCCGCGCAACTTCTCCGGGACCTCACGGGCTCTCACATGGGTGTGGAGATGCGTCTCACGAAGCGCATCCCGATCGGTGCGGGACTCGGCGGAGGAAGTTCTGACGCAGCGGCCACACTGAAGGCACTCACACAGCTCTGGTCGCTCGACATAAGCAACGACGAGCTGCAGACAATCAGCCAGTCCCTGGGATCGGATGTCCCCTTTTTCTTCTCCGGACAGACCGCCTACGCAACCGGGAGAGGCGAGCTGCTCGAAAACTTCGTCCTGCCTATGCCATACGCAATCGTCGTAGCGACCCCGAACATCCACGTCTCAACCGCGTGGGCGTACTCGTCGCTGAGACTTGGAGGCAAGAAGGAGAGGCCAAATCTTAAGGACGTGCTTACGGGTAAGATCAGGGATATTGAAGCCCTCCGTTCCACGCTCGTGAACGATTTTGAACCGACGGTGTTTGAGAACTTCCCGGAGATCCGGGCCCTGAAAGATGAGTTGCTTTCGTCGCATGCCGACCTCGCATTGATGAGTGGCAGCGGCTCGTCGGTGTTTGGTCTGTTCTCTTCCGTCGAACGCGCCCGTGCAGCAGCGGCGCAGCTGGCGGACAGGAACGTTACGTCGGTGACGGAGCCACAGTTCAAACCAGCGATCAACTAAGACACCAGGTCCAGTGCATCACAAAGAACCGTTTTGTCCCGTTCGCACATCCCTGAAAGCTCTTCGCTTCATTATCCCGTTTGTTGCTTTTCTGACCCCTGTCCTTGCCCAGGAAATCCCGATTCCAGATTCCATTAAAGCGAAGATCGATTCAATTCAGGCCGATGCGAAGAGACGGTTCATCCCGTCAATCGGGAATATTGGAACTCCCATCGACACGTTGAGCCCGTTCCACAGCCGTGAGTTCATCTTCTCCGATGCCCAGTACGCAGGCGACATCTTGTGGAAAACGCCCGGCACGTTCCTCCGGGAATTCGGGGAGCCCGGCCAGCCGTCACAGTTGAGCCGGATTGGAGTGGACACGCGGGGCATTGCCATCGCGCTCGACGGACGCCCTCTCAACGATCCTGTGACAGGCACATTCAATCTCTATGATATTCCGATCGAGTATGTCAACGAGATTGAGATGTTCGACGGATCTGCCGCGCTGTTCCAAACATCGAACTCGCCCGGCGGAGCGATCAACTTCGTATCGCATCAGTACAACAACACACGCCCGCTGACGAAGCTGCGCTTCTTCCAGGGTGCGTACAACCACATTCTTTCAGATGGAATCTTCTCCCAGAATGTTGCCCGGGGAGTGAATGCCACGTTCGGATATCAGCGGCATGTCACGGACGGGAGGTTCGGCAACGCGGCCTACGACTCCTGGAATTTCAGAGTACGGGTCCGTTACAACCCTTCTGAAAGTCTGAATCTGTGGATCGGCGACGTCTACTCGAAATCGACGATAGGCCTCAACGGGGGCGTGGATCCGGCGCAAAGCGTTTCCTTGTACGATGAAGTGACTGCTGTCGTCGTCGATCAAGCAACCTACCAGATTGTTTCAAGGCACGATCTCACGGCGGGCGTGATCGGGAGATTTCTGCCTGATTCCACGGCCCTCTCGAAGATCACCGCCTACTATACGTCGATCAACCACGAGTATTCCAACGGTAACCCGAACGGCGGACCTCCACTGTTTTCAGATTTCCAGCTCAGTTCTTTCGGCGGCCTGAAGATCCAGCAACTCGTCCAACTCCCTGTCGGCGGTGTTGATTTGGGTGGAGTGTTCGAATCGCGCCACGTCGGTCAGGATCATTATCTGGAAAACCGCACAGAGCACTACGCGTCAGGAAACACAACGGTCCGGCTCAATGCCGGCACCTCCGTCATGGGAGCCTTCACAGGCAGATATGAATCGCTCCGCGGTCAGGGAGGATTGTCGTGGGGAGTTCACCTCAGCTTCACACCGAGTTCATGGCTCGAAGTGTCGGGGGATGATTCGAGAAGCTATCGTTTCCCAACCATGCAGGAGCTCTTTTGGAAGGATTCCCTCCTCGTGCGGGGCAACAACCTGACGAAGGAACTACACTCCCTCCAGGAGGTCAGCATTCGAATCAAAAGCAGCGTCGCGGATGTCGGGCTCACGGCGTTTCACAAGAACGTGGACAACCCGATTGTCCTTATGCCCTGGACATCCATTGGGTCGAATGGCATGGCATTCCTCCGGGGATCCGCGCTCGAGTACAGCGGGGGCATCGCCGATGTACGACTGCACGCTTCCGTGTTTGAGCTCGCAGGCAGCCTGACTTTCACGAACAGCAGTGCGAGCGGAGGCAATCCCCCGGATGTTCCCAAGATCATCTCCTTCAGCGAGCTAGCGTACAGGAATCAGTTCGCCTCGGGTGAGCTCGATCTCAAAGGTGCTGTTCGTCTGAAAGCTGTCACTCATCACCGCGGGCTTCAGTTCATACCACGGCTCGGACTATTCGGAGAGCAGACCGATTCAGAGATGCCTGCTTTCACCACACTCGATTTCTACACGGTCGCCAGGATCGGCGATGCCTATCTGACATTTGAATGGGAAAATCCGCTCAACGTAAACACGATGGTCATCCCGTTCTATCCGCTGATGGACCGCAACATCAAGCTTGGTGTGAACTGGTTCTTCACTGACTAGAACCTTGCTCAAAGACACTCATCTGCCACGAAAGAATGTCACTCCAAGGCACAAAGTCGCCCCCGACTATCCTTCGGCTCGCTCAGAAAGTACAAGCAAGAATCAGCAACTTAGTATTCTCTTAGCGGCTTCGCGTCTTTATTGCCGAAGGCGTTCCTTCCTTAGGGGATCCCCGCGGGGACCTTCGCACGTGACGTGATTGTTTTTGAGATACCCTCTAGTCCAATCTCAACAGTAGGATCCAGACCCATGAAACATGTCGTTACGATTTTTGGCAGTTCCCGGCCGCGCGAACAGGAGCCGGAATACGAGGAAGCGCGCAGCCTCGGAGCGGCACTTGCAGAGGCAGGGTTCATCGTCTGCAACGGAGGCTACGGCGGGATCATGGAAGCATCAGCACGGGGCGCAAAAGAAGCCGGGGGATCGACGATCGGCGTTACAGTCAGTGCATTCACCCGCAATGCGAATCCTTGGATTGACACCGAGATCCGGAAGAATACGCTCGTCGAGCGGATTGAAGTCCTTGTGAATTCCGCGCAGGCGTACGTTATCGTCAAAGGCGGAACAGGCACTCTCCTCGAGCTTGCCTACGTCTGGGAGTTCATCAACAAGGGATTCATACCCGAGAAGCCGATCGTCATCTACGGAGAATTCTGGAGCAAGGTTGTTGATTCGCTGAAGGATGAACTGCTCTGGGAGGGGCTCGGCGACTGCACCAAGTTTATACAGAAGGTATCGACTGCAGGAGAATGTGCCGCGCTGCTGCGAGCGCGGCTCGGTGAATCAAACTGACTACGGTTTCTTTCTGCGGATGACTGTCTCGAGAAAGTCTATCATCCTGGAAGCGGAATCTTCCCAGTTGAACGTCCTCCCCCACTCAATGGCGTCCACCCGCATTCTCGCCCTCAGGTGTTCGTCCCGAAGAAGCAGGAGAATCTTTTCAGCCAGCTGCTCAATATTCCCGAATTCGTACAAAAGCCCGTTCTTTCCATCCACCACCGAATCACGCAGTCCGGGGACATCGCTGGCCACCACCGGGACACCGCACGCATTCGCTTCAATCACGGTCAGTCCCCACCCTTCTTTCGCGGAACAATTGACTGCGACCGTCATGTGATGGAGTTGACGAACCTTCTCGGCCTGGCTGAGATATCCGGTAAACTCGATCCGGTTTTCCAAACCCAGTTCAACCCCCAGCCTTTCGAGTTCCGGCCTGAAGTCCCCGTCGCCGATAATCCTCAGCCTGACATCGGGCATTTCTTTCAGGATGATTGTGAACGCCCGGAGAAGATGATCGACGCTCTTGTATTTTTTCAAACGACCGAGATGACCGATCATGAGCCCGCCGGATACCGGCGTCTCCGAGGGTTTGTAGATCTTGTCGTTCACGGCATTCGGGACGATGACAATGTTCGCTGGTTGAAACCCGAGTGCAACCAGCTCCTGCCGCGTGCTCTCCGATACCACTGCCATGGGAGTGTTGCGATACACTTTTGCGGCAAGTTTCTCCGCAAGGTACACATACGAAGCGGGTGCAAACGGCGCCTCGAGAAAGATTGCTTTCCCAAACAAATGATGAATGATACCTGCCAGTGGTTTGTCGACGAACCAGGGAGAATAGAATGGGATCTTGTTGATATCGTCCACCACAACGTCGAAGTCTTCCCTGCGAAACTGGGATTGGTACCGTCGGGGAACATTGAAGTTGAAGAGATTGCGCCCCCCTTCCCGAATGACGCGAAGCCCGTCGATTTCTTCGAAATCAGAAGAGCCTGGAAACCTTGAACAGTAGAGCGTGACAGAATGGCCGCGAGCCGCCACCCGCCTGAAAATTTCGTGGAGATGCACCTCCGCGCCCCCGCCGAGTGGGTTCCTGATATCCTGCCAGTTAAGCACCAAGATCTTCATGCGCGGTCTGCCAGTTACTTTCTTCCCATGACGCCGATGGAGATGCCGGTGTAGAGCGGAAGCGATGTCCTGAGGAGAGCAGTGCGAAGACTCTTGCGGACCGCGGCAAGCGACTTGACGGGTTGGGGATAGAGCGGCATCGTCAGTCCAATAACTTTCAACGCTTCACGAAACGACCGGTACAAGAAACTCGGGTACATCCACTCGCCGTACGAAAACACCGGGGTAAGCCCGAGGCTGACCATCCTACCCTTCAGTTCACTGATCGAGAACGATCGTTCCCAGCCGGCGAACCACTTGTTGAGCGCCATCATCACGTGCTTCGCAAGCGTGTAGAGATGATAACGCTGAGGAACATCGACAAGAAGAATCCCCCCGCGTTTCAATACGCGAACGTTTTCCTTCAACAACGCCTCTGCCTGCGGATGGCGGAAGTGTTCAAGCAATCCCTGGTGGAAGACCACGTCAAACGTCTCGTCGGGAAACGGAAGCTGGAAGGTGTCGCCCCCCACGATCGTCGCAGGAAGCTTCAACTCTTCGGCAAGTCGCTTGAGGATCCTGAGTGAATTCTCTGCATAGTCCAGTTGCACAACATCAGCGCCATGGCGGATGAGCGGGAAGCTGTCGCGCCCCGTGCCGGCCCCGATTTCAAGGATCTTCTTTCCTTCTACACCGCCCGCAAGCAGGAGGTTGCGAAGGATCCGATCCTCATTCGAATAGACCTGCGCGACGTTCTCCTTCTCTTTCCAGAAGGTCTCCCAGTTCTCTTTCCGCGATTCCTTTTCAGTCGCCTGCGTAAACCCCTCCATTCCTAGTTCCCTTTCAGCGGGCCTTTGCCGGCCAGCGAGTCTCTTCCCTGGGTCGCGTTCTTTTCTGCCTGGAGCCTTGCACGAAGTTGACCGGTGATCTGATCGATTCCTTGCTCACGTGCGTACGTCGTGCGGATAACATCCGTCAGCTTCAACGCATCATCATATTGGCGCAATGCTTCGTACGTCTGGAGAAGAATGATGTACGGATTGTCGTAGGTCAATGCCTCGGCAGACCCTCGATCCACCAGAGGCTTTACGTCGTTGATGATCTCTCTGCAGATCTGATGGAACTTGTCGTGCTGTCCCCCCACTTCATAGTAATTGGCGACGAACATCTTCGTCCTGTTGTCCATGGGGATAACGTGTCGCGGGACAATCTGTTCCATGCGATCGAGCGGTTCGGTTACCTTCGAGGTCAACCCCTTGGCCGCGTAGTATTGCGAGAGCAGAAGCAAAGCCTGCCGGTAGTTGGTCATAAGCCGGCGCACGTCTTCATCGAAATACGTGGTGCTATCCTGGAGTCCGCGCCAGAGGAATCCAGTTGCCGGTGTCTTCGAGAACTGCTTCGTCTCTTTGAAGAACTCCTCCCTCATTTTGGGCTCGTTCAGGTTCGAGATGTAGGAACTTCCCTTCTTCGGAACGAGACGGAACGCAAGTCCTTCCATCTGGAGATAGTCCTTCAATCCGATTTGTCCGTCGGGAGAAACGGTCATCGCGAAATAGATCGGCCGCTGCCAGTTCGTTGACGCGATAATATCGAATACAAGGAAGTCCTGCACACGGATCGCCTTGACGCTGCCAAACTGGAGGGTGTTCGGCATGTAGAATGATATCGTGTCGGTCTCCCCCTTCCCCTGCGGGTGCGTATCAAGGGAGGAGGCAGTTCCTTCGACGCTATAGCTGCGCATGACATCGCCTGGGACCGGCAGCTTTACCACCCGCGGCTGGAACTCTCGCGGGCCCAGATGTTCGATCTCGGCATCGGAAGTCGCGATCGGGACTGCTTTGGTCCCGTACGGTTCGGCATGCTTGAGTTGTCTGACGTACCAGTTCGTATTCAGCAGGCTGAGGCAGACGACGCGCACATCCCTGCGGACCCCCTCGACATCCTGCAGATACCAAAGCGGGAAGGTGTCATTGTCCCCGTTGGTGAAGAGGATCGCGTCCTGATCGCACGTCTGGAGCAGGTTGTACGAATAATCCCACGCGACGTAGTTACCTGTACGGTTCGCCTGATGATAGTTCGTTCGCAGCATGTTGGCCGGGACAAACACGATCGCGAGGGCGAGAATCGAATAGCCGAGAAGCTCGTGTTTAACGCCTTCATGGTATCGCTCTTTGATCCAATCGGCGAGCGCCAGCACTCCCATCCCAATCCACATGGAGAAGATGAAGAACGATCCGACATAGAAATAATCGCGCTCCCTCGGCTGAGGTTCCTGCATATTGAAGTAGATTACCAGTGCAAGCCCCATGACGAGAAATGCCGCCGAGGCAACGGCCGCCATCTTCGGATCCCGGCGCCAGTGATAGAAGGCCCCAATGAGTCCAAGGAAGAGCGGGATACCGTAGAGCTGCCGCCAGTTCACGCCGGCCTCCTTGAAGTCCCCTTCCGAGCCGACATAATTCCAACCGAAGTAGCGAAGGTACATATGGTCGAGCTGGTATTTCAGGAAATAATCGAGATCGCTTGTGTATTTCGCAGCCGCCGCGCGCTGCTCCGGCTCGTTGTTCCAGCGTCTGTCGACAAGAGGAGCTTCGCCGTACTGCTCGCGGTTCAGATACGATACCAGCCGTGCCAGCGTGCTCGGGTCATTCTCGTTCATCGGAGGATGGGCGTTCGCCCGGATGTACACCGTTGCATACGTCGAGTACCCCAGGACGATAAAAAGGAAACTCAGCAGAGCGATATTGAGAAGACGATTGTGCTTGCGGATCGAATAGTAGACGCCGAAAATCGCAGCGCAGATGAGAACAACGGGAATGGCCGTGAATAGTTCGCTCCGGGTGCCGCCGAACTCCCCATCGAGAAGTGATGGGAGTTCCTTGACTATCCCCGGGTAGACAATGCCGAAGACAATGAGCGCTGCAATCCCGAATTTCAAGAACGACGCTACAGAGAATTCGTGATAGCGGAAGTAATAAAACAGCATCACAGGGAACAGCGCGAGGATTGCCAGAAGATGGACGCCCACAGCCAGCCCGAGGATGTACGCGATGAACAACAGATAGAGGTCGCCCCCCTCGTTTTCAGCCCGCTCGTACCACCGCATCCCCAGAAGGATGATGCCGCTGACGAAGAGCATGCTCATCCCGTATACTTCGGCTTCAACAGCGTTGAACCAAAACGTCGGGCTAAATGCGAGAGACAACGATCCCACGACCGCTGAACCGTAGACAAGGATCCGATCGTACGTCGAGGCTGGCACACCCCGCCAGAGCACGATGAATTTCACAGAGAGAAGGTACAGAAATGCGCAGGAAAGCGCGCTGGCGAACCCGGAGAGGAAGTGCATGCGAACAGCGACATCCGAAACGAACGGGACCATCGAAGCCAGCCTGGCGAGAAGGAGAAACAACGGGGCTCCCGGCGGATGCGGAACCTGCATAGAAAACGAAGCGGCGCAGAATTCGCCAACATCCCAGAACACCACCGTTGGGGAGAGCGTCGCCATATAAGCGACAAAGGAGACAAGAAAAACGCCACCGGCGACGATTCGGTTCATCTTTTTGTGACTCATGAAATCCTCGTGATCGATCAGGAGCGGTGCGAGGTGTCTACAACATCAAAAATCTATCAGGAAATGGTCTGAACTGCAACAAGGTTTTCACGCGCGGAATGACGCGCAAATCTCGTCGCACACCATGTATCCCGCCAGAGTCAGCCTCAGTCTGCCATTCTCGACAACGGCGAGCTGATGCTCGAGAAGATCATCCACAAGCGCACGGTGTTCAACGGTGACATCCTTCCCATGCCGCTTCCGGAACCCTTCGATGTCGATCCCTTCACTGCGCAATCCAAGGTAGATCTCCTCATCGATGATCTGCCCCGGGCTGAGCCGCTCGCTTCCTGCGACGGGCAGATCTCCATCCGACAACCGGTCCAGGTATCCCACGATGCTCGGGACATTCCACCACCGTTGGGGTCCTTCGTCCGTGTTCCAGAACGAATGCGCCGATGGCCCGAAACCCAGGTAGTTCGTATGATTCCAGTAGTTGCTGTTGTGCCGTGACTTGAGGCCAGGCTTCGCGAAGTTGGATACCTCGTACTGTTCAAATCCCCGCTCCGCCAAATACCCGATTGTCATCTCGTACAGCGATGCATCGTCTTCATTGCTCAGGATCGAAATCTGCTTCGATGCCACCATGTTCGCAAGCGGAGTGTTCGGCTCAACGATAAGGCTGTAGCAGGAGATGTGACTCGGGCAAAGCTCCATCGCCTGATCGAGATTCGACTTCCACCGCTCCCGGGTCTGATGGGGCAGCGAGAACATGAGATCAAGACTGACATTCTCAAACCCCGCGTTCCACGCATCGCGGACGCACGCCTTTGCCTGCCCGGCGGAGTGAATCCGGGTCAGGAACTTCAAATCGTCTTCATGAAACGACTGGATGCCGATGCTCAGCCTGTTGATCCCGAGCGAGCGAAACGCTTCAAGCTTGCGCCGATCGACGGTGCCAGGGTTCGTTTCAAGCGTTACCTCGGCCGCAGGCTCGAACTGGAAATTCCTTCGCACTGCGTCGAGGATCGTTCCCAGTTCATTCACGCTCAGGAGCGACGGAGTACCGCCCCCGAGAAAGACCGTCTCATAGTTCGTGCGAAATCGCAGGTCACTGCTGCGCAGTTCCATCTCTTTCAAAAGGCGCGTGACAAAATGGGCAGTTGGCAATTCGCTGCGAGAGGCGGACTCATTCGGAGCGATGGAATAAAAATCGCAATAGATGCACTTGTGCTCGCAAAAGGGGATATGAATATAGAGACTAGCCACTCCGCTCCTCAATTCCTTCGTCACGTGCGCTGCTTTGATTTGGCGCGCCGGCCTAACGAATCAGCGTGCCCACCCTCGACCACCGGATCTTGCTCACCCGTTCCTTCAAACCGATCCCGGGATCTTCAGGATCCCACGACCAATAAATGACGAGCGCTTCGCCTATGATGTTCCCTTCGGGGACGAATCCCCAGAATCTGCTGTCGAGGCTGTTCCCGCGATTGTCACCGAGCATGAAATAATAGTTCTGTTCGATGACGTACGATGACGCGGGGACTCCGTCCAGAGTGATCACGTCGCCGCTGTCGACGGACACCGTGTGATGTTCGCGGCTGATGAGTTCCTTCCAATGGCTGACGGTTGCGTCCGTCAGCACGATGCGGTCCCCCTTCTTCGGCACGATGATGGGTCCGACATTGTTCACATCGATCGACCCTGAACCTCCCCCCTCGGCAGGCTCGAGCCACAACGACTGTCCCGGATAGGAAGCCCGCCCATGTGCAGGAAGCAACACCTCTTGTCCGTCCACGTGAACAGCTCCGGAGCGGATCAGGATTGTGTCTCCCGGAATTCCAACGCAGCGTTTGATGTAATAGACCGGATCGTTTCCATCGAGTTCACTGTGTTTCCCCGGGAACTCAAACACCACGACATCCCCGCGACGTACTTTCCCGAACGAGGGGATGGTGACTGAAGGAATTGCAAGATTGGTGAGCGGAACGTAGCGCGGGGTCTTCAATCCGTACGCGAGCTTGTTGACGAGAAGAAAGTCTCCGACAAGCAGCGTGTTCTCCATCGACCCGGAGGGGATCCGGAATGCTTCGATGACGAACGTCTTCAGGAGAAACGCAACGAGGATAGTAAAGAGGATGGTTCTCGCGAAGGCCATTGCACGACGCCCGGGGGGAAGCCCGGGCGTCGGAGTTTGCTGTGATTCGCTGTGAACTTCACCGGACACATTGGCATCCGGCGAGTTTGCGTTCGCTATGTTGCGCTGCGGCTCGTCCACCACGCCTACTTTATGATCGTCCCGACCCTGCCCAGGCGTACCGAGGCCAGCTTGGAAAAGATATTGTACATTGGAATATCAGTATCCCACGACCAATACACGACGAGAGGTGAACCGACGAGATTCTCTCGTGGGATAAAGCCCCAGTAGCGGCTGTCGAGGCTGTTGTCACGATGGTCTCCCATGCCAAACAGGTAGTCGCGCTGGACCGTGTAGGAATCCGTCTCCTTGCCGTCCACAAGCACCTTGGTCCCCGAAACAGCGACCGTGTGTCCTTCCCTGCGGATGAACGTATCCCATGCATCAATCGTCGAAGTGTTCAGCTGAACAACCATGCCCTTCTTTGGGATGACGATGGGTCCGTAGTTGTCCTCATTCCAGGGTGCCCCCTTGGGGAAAATACGATCGTCGATCCCCGTCCCGGTTGTCAGGTGCGGGAAACTGAAATGGATATTCCGCGGTACCGGCGCCACCTTGCCGTTCACATACAGGACGCGCTTCACGACCTGGATCGTATCGCCCGGCAGCCCGACACAGCGCTTGAGGTAAAACACAAAGTCCTCTGATTGGACTTCATCCCTGTACCCGGGGAACACAAACACGATGACATCACCCCGTTCAACATCACGGAAACCGGGTACGCGGAACCAGGGGAGCCGCACGTTTGTGAACGGTATGTTGCGCGGCGAGGTGCCTCCATAAATGAACTTGTTCACAAACAGGAGGTCGCCCGTCATGACTTCGTTCTCCATGGATCCTGTGGGAACGAGGAACGAAGCAATGACAAAGTTATTGAGAATCAGGAACGCTCCGAAGACGATGCCGAACTCCTTCAAAAAGGAAAGCACCTTCGCCTTCCACGACCCGTCATCCCGCTCGGCCTCGACTTTCGCCCTGCGTCGATCTTTCATTTACTCCTCCATGGATAGAACAGCAAGGAACGCTTCCTGTGGAATCTCCACGCGTCCCACCTGCTTCATCCGTTTTTTACCCTCTTTTTGTTTTTCCAGGAGCTTCCGCTTTCGGCTGATATCTCCCCCGTAGCACTTTGCCAGCACGTTCTTCCTCATCGCACTGATCGTCTCCCTCGCTATCACTTTGGCTCCGATGGCGGCCTGGATTGCCACTTCAAACATTTGACGAGGGATAAGCTCGCGAAGTTTCCCACACATCTTCCTTCCCCACTCATACGATTTCGTCCTGTGAACAATGGTCGAAAGTGCATCGACCGATTCACCGTTGAGCAAGATATCCAGCTTTACAAGGTCAGATTCACGGTTTTCCAGGAAATCGTAATCGAAGGAGGCATACCCCCTCGAGATGGACTTCAACTTGTCGTAGAAGTCAAAAATGATCTCCGCAAGCGGCAGCTCGTAGTGGATATCGGCCCGCTCCGGCGACAAGTAGGTCGTATTCCGATGGATCCCGCGCCGATCCATGCAGAGTTTCATGATGGGACCGATATACTCTGTGGGGGTGATGATCTGTCCCTTGATGTACGGCTCCTCAATCTTCTCGATCTCTCCCGCAGGAGGCATGAACGCGGGGTTATCCACAAGCATGACCTCCCCGTTCATCTTCACAACGCGATACTCGACATTAGGGACCGTATTGATAAGCGACTGGTTGTACTCGCGCTCGAGCCGCTCACGGATAATCTCCATGTGCAGGAGTCCAAGGAACCCGCAGCGGAATCCGAAACCGAGGGCGAGCGAGCTTTCAGGCTCAAATGTCAACGACGCATCGTTCAACCGCAGCTTCTCGAGTGCTTCGCGCAGCTCTCCGAATGCATCACTGTTCGAAGGATACATGCCGCTGAAGACCATCGGCTTCGCTTCTTTGTACCCGGGAAGCGGGCCGGCCGCCGGGTTGTGGGCGTGCGTAATTGTATCGCCCACTTTGGTATCATGGACATCCTTAACGTTGGCGATAATGTAACCGACGTCGCCTGCAGCGAGACTGCCGATCCGCTTCCGCTGCATCTCGAGAATTCCAACGTCTTCCGCCTGGAATTGCTTGTTGTTTGAAAAGAACTTCACTTGCTCTTTTTCATTGAGCGTCCCGTCGATCACGCGCACGTAAGCCACGGCGCCGCGGTACTCGTCGAAGACCGAATCAAATATAAGCGCGCGCAACGGAGCCTCCGGGTCACCCTTCGGAGGCGGCACCCTGTGCACAATCGCCTCGACAACCTCGTGTGTGCCAAGCCCGGACTTTGCGCTACCCAACAGGATCTCTTCTTCTTTGCACCCGAGGAGATCGACAACCTGTTTCTTCACTATGTCGATCATCGTTTTCGCGCTCGGGAGATCGACTTTATTGATAAAGGGAATGATCTCGAGCCCCGCATCGATTGCGAGATAGAGGTTCGAAATCGTCTGCGCCTCGACGCCTTGCGTGGCGTCGACCACAAGAATCGCCCCTTCACATGCAGCCAGAGAGCGCGAGACTTCGTACGTGAAATCAACGTGCCCCGGCGTATCGATCAGGTTAAGCGTATACTCCTGACCATCGAGCGCCTTGTACTGCATCTGAATTGCGTGAAGCTTGATTGTGATCCCCCGCTCCTGCTCGAGTTCCATGTCGTCCAGGACCTGCTTGGTCATGTTACGGGACGACACGGCTCCGGTCAGTTCGAGGATCCTGTCGGCGAGCGTTGATTTGCCGTGATCGATGTGGGCTACAATGCAGAAATTTCGTATTTGCTTCATGAACCTTTAGCGACTCCGTGCACACAACACAACCCCTAAAAACAAAAAGAGTAAAGAGTGGAAGTGCCATCAAATCACCCTTTACTCCCTTTCGGATAACAAATATAGCTCAAATTCGACTGAAGAGCAAGATAAGTGCCCGAAGTCACGTGAAGATCACGCTCTGGATTAAGATCGAAAATCTAGCTAAGTATATCGCATGGAAAGTGCAAAACGATCGGTTGTTGTCGCCGGCGCCAGCGGGTTCATCGGCAGGCTGCTTGTCTCGGATCTGCTCACGTCCGGATGTCGCGTCGTTGCGCTCGTGAGAAGCACGGGAGGAGCGCTCCCTGGAAATGATCCGGGCTTGACGACCGTAGCCTGGGACGGAAAGAATGATGGTGAATGGCGGCGATTTCTCTCAGGGGCCGATGCCGTCGTCAATCTCTCGGGAGAATCAATAGGAGCAGCACGTTGGACGGTTGCCCGCAAGGCGAAACTTCTCCAGAGCCGGATCGGCCCGACACGGGTGCTTGTCAACGCGATGAAGGACGCTTCGCCGAATCTCAGTTCCTTCATCAACGCATCGGCGGTCGGATACTACGGCGATGTGCCGGAGGGTGAAGTGACGGAGGAACGCGGTGCGGGAAACGACTTCCTCAGCGGGATTTGTTCAGAGTGGGAGGCCGAAGCTCATGAAGCGACTCGCTTTGGTGTGAGAGTTGTGACCCTGCGATCCGGGGTCGTCCTTGATGCGCGTCAAGGCGCACTCCCGCGAATGCTTCTCCCGTTCAGGCTGTTCCTCGGCGGTCCCCTCGGATCGGGGCGTCAGTGGTTTCCGTGGATCCACAGGGATGACGAGATTCGCGCCATCAGGTTTGCGCTGGATTCACAGCTCATCTCCGGCCCGCTCAATCTTACGGCCCCGAATGCCGTGAGAATGGACGAGTTCGCCGCAATTCTTGGAAGAGTTCTGCATCGCCCGAACGCCGTGCGCGTACCGGCGTTCGTGCTCAGGATCGTCCTTCGTGAGATGGCTAACATGGTCCTGACGGGTCAGCGGGCGGTGCCCGCAAAGCTCCTCGGGGCTGGTTTTACATTCCGGTTCGGCACGTTGGAGACGGCGCTTGCGGACTTGCTGGGCAAAGCCTGAGCGGATCAAACGTGAAGACAGTGGTTGAAAACGCTAGTGGATGGGAATGCTGATTTTTACCGACGTGCTGCCGAGGTTGTCGCCTACTTCAAATCCATACAGACTTGCGCCAACGTACGCGTCGACAAGGTTCAGCAGATATGTAATGGCGAAGTAGAACGCGAACCGGTCCCGCTCGTCGTGGTAGAAATCCCTCTCGTACAAGAGCTGTGGATCCCCCTGACCGTTGTTGATCTTGTTTTCCACAGACGTGCTATAGAGCGCGCGGGATTGCTTGTAGTGATCGTTCATCCGAAACCACTGCGAAGCAAAATATCCGCCAAAGCCCAGAATGATCGGAACTTTCCAGTATCGCCCCGTATAAATCTGGCCGGCTCCTGGGAGTACGGCAGACAAAAGAACAGCTGTGGTCGTGGATTTTGTGGGAGGAAGGGAAGCAGCGGCGGAGTCGTATCGAAGGGAATCGGTCGCTCCACTCAACCACACCGGTGAGGAAACCGACGCAGGTTTGAACAGAGCCCGTGAGACACTCTCCTGAGCTCTTGCCGGGAGACCCAGAAGGATAACGAGTGCCGCGAGGCATGAGATTCGCAAGCGCATCGAAGAGCGCGACCGTAAGTGCATTGTCCAGTGTGGAGCGTGTTACTTCTCGATGACCGCGACCGCCTCGATCTCGACCTTCATGTCTTTCGGCAGACGGGCGACCTCAACGGTGCTGCGCGCAGGTGCAGCGTTCGAGAAAAACTCGGCGTACACTTCGTTCATCGCAGCGAAATCGTTGAAGTCCTTCAGAAAGACTGTTGTCTTCACAACCATATCCATCGTCGTGCCCGCAGCCTTCAGCACGGCATCAATGTTCTTCAGTACCTGTCGTGTCTGCACCTTGATGTCACCCTCGATCGCCTGATTGGTCGCGGGATCGATTGCAACCTGGCCCGCAGTATAGACGATCCGACCATCAACAATGATCCCCTGGCTGTACGGGCCGATTGGCTTGGGCGCCTTGTCCGTCAGAATTTTTTGGTTGGCCATACGATAGTTGTGAGAAATGATGTTCTGAAAAACTCAGTGATACTTCTCCAGCGACGCGAAGAGATCGAGGAGTCGATCGAGATCGTCGAGTGAATAAAACTCAATCACGATTTCTCCCTTTCCCGCCTCACGCTCCTTTACCATGACTTTTGTTCCCAGCGTCTGGCGGAGTTTCTCCTCCAGCACCTGGACGTTCGCAGAGATTTCTCTCGGTGCCGATCTCCTGCCGGAGCCCTCGGCTGTCTTGCCGGTTGATTTTGCAAGCTGCTCGATCTTGCGTACGGAAATGCCCGAATCAACAATTTTCTGAAACAGCCTGATCTGCATGCTCTCCGTCGGGACGTTAATCAACGCGCGGGCGTGTCCCATCGATATCTGATTCTTCCTGAGACCCACCTGGATTTCAATCGGCAGCTTGAGAAGCCGGATAAAATTCGTGACTGTCGTCCTGTCCTTCCCGACCTTTTCTGCAACTTCCTCCTGCGTCAGGTGACATTCGTCGATCAGCCGCTTGTAGCCGTGGGCAATTTCAATCGGATTGAGCGTCTCCCGCTGGATGTTCTCAATGAGGGCGAGTTCCAGCATTTCCTCATCGGAATCCACAGCGATGATGTATGCGGGGATCTCCGAGAGTCCTGCATTCTGGGCTGCCCGCAACCGTCGCTCGCCCGTGACAAGCTGATAGCCTGCGTCGACCCTCCGGACCGTGATGGGCTGGATAACGCCCTTCTCCACGATCGAGCGCGTCAATTCAGCGAGTGCCTCGGTGTCGAACTCCGTCCGCGGTTGGAAAGGATTGGGCCGGATTTGGTCGACGGCGATCCGGGCGATGATTCCCACTTCTCCAGTATCCGGTCCGACCTCGTCGTGCCGCACGCTCACTTCCTTCGTCGGCGTCTTTGGTATCAGGGCACTGAGCCCCCTGCCAAGCACTGATTTCTTTTGAATGGACATGTCAGGATCCAGTGGCAGAGTGAGGTTGAGGGATCGATTCCGGCGTCAGCGCGTCGTTGTTCGCCAGCACTTCCTTCGCCAAGTCCATATGGTGTCGCGTGCCCGAGCAGATGGCGTCATAGAGAATGATCGGTTTGCCGAAGCTCGGCGCTTCGCTCAGCCGGATGTTGCGGGAAATAACAGTCTTGAACACCTTGTTTCCAAAATACCGCTTCACTTCATCAACGATCTGGTTCGAAAGTCGAAGTCGTGAATCAAACATCGTCAGCAAAACCCCCTCAATGTCGAGATTCGGATTGAGGGTCTTCTTGACGAGATTGATCGTGCTGAACAGCTGCCCAAGTCCTTCAAGGGCAAAGTACTCGCATTGGACGGGGATGAGCACGGAATCTGCGGCAGTCAATGCGTTCAGCGTGAGGAGACCAAGCGACGGGGGACAGTCGATGACGACAAAGTCATATTGATCACGCACAGGCTGTATCGCATTCCAGAGTCGACGCTCACGGTTCTCCAGTTCCACCATTTCAATCTCCGCACCAACGAGATTGATGTGGGAAGGCACGCATGAGAGAAACGGCATCTGGGTCTCGACGATCGTCGAACCCATGTTCAATCCGTCGACGATGACCTCGTAGATCGTTCTCCCTTCAAGCGGGGAGATACCGATCCCACTCGTGGCGTTCGCCTGGGGATCCATGTCGACAAGCAGGGTCCGTTTCTCGGCTACGGCCAAAGACGCGGCAAGGTTTACGGCCGTTGTTGTCTTGCCAACGCCGCCCTTCTGGTTTGCAATTACTATGACTTTAGACATCGATGAGTTGCCGGTTTACTCTTGCTGGAGGGCAAATGAATGTGCGAATATAAACCTTTTTCGGGGAGTATGCAACCAAGGAACCCGGTCGAGCGAACTCGTCTCGTTCAACTCTTGCCGAGCTTATCGCCAGCTTTGAGCGGATAGCCTCGTAGAAATTCTGCGATTCCCATTCTCTTTCTCCCCTCCTGCTGGACTTCCAACAGTCCAATCACTCCGTTTGTCGTTCCGACGCGAACGCTGTTTGCATCTGCATGAAGGATCTCGCCCGGACGGCCAGCGAGCTCCGGATCGCTCCGGTCAATGCACTCGGTCCGATAAATGCGGATGACTTTTCCGTGATGCTTTGTCCACGCACAGGGACTTGGAGAGAGACCGCGCACGAGATTGTGGATTTGCTTCGCCGGCGCGTTCCAGTGAATCTCCCCATTCTCCCGGAACAACTTCGGCGCCTGGGAGGCTTGCGTATGGTCTTGCTGCAGTGGTTTGGCGTTCCCCACTTCCAGTGAGCGGACAGTCTGCAGAACGACCTGCGCTCCAAGCTCTGCAAGCCGATCGTGCAGCTCGCCGGCCGTTTCATCGGGGCCGATGCGGACGCGAGCCTGAAGAAGCACGGAGCCGGTGTCGACTTTTTCCTGAAGCAGAAACGTCGTGACGCCCGTTTCCTCTTCCCCTTTCATGATGGCCCATTGAATCGGCGCCGCCCCCCGGAATTTTGGAAGCAACGACGCGTGCAGGTTGAACGAACCAAGCCGGGGAATTGTAAAAACTTCTGGCGGAAGAATCCGGAATGCAACGACGACAATGAGGTCGGGACGGAGGCCGGTAATCCCGGAGACGAATGCGGGGTCCCTCAGAGTGCCGGGTTGAAGCACAGGGAGGTTACGCTCGACTGCAAATTCCCTGACGGGCGAAGTCCCGATCTTCTGGCCTCTCCCCTGCGGCTTGTCCGGGGTGGTGACCACCGAGACAACATTGTAGCCGTGCTCGAGAAGGGTCCTGAGGCTGGGAAGGGCGAACTCAGGCGTGCCCATGAACACAATGCGCATGGTGATGGTTCAGACCTCGTCAGTGCTGATGGTAGGATACGACGTGTCGACCTCTCCCTTTTCGATCTTTTTGAGATCCGTTCGGAGCAAGGCGCGGCGCGTTTTCCCTATACGATCCACAAACATGATACCGTCCAGGTGGTCTGCTTCGTGCTGAATGACCCGCGCGAGCAGCCCGTCGGCGGTGATCTCGGTTTCTTCGAAGTTCACATCCCGGTATTTCACGGTGATTTTCTCAGGACGCTCGACTTCCGCTCGAAGGTCCGGGATGCTGAGACACCCCTCTTCCATGGCGATGGTCCCCTCGCTTTCACGAATCTCGGGGTTCATCATGACGAGCACTTTAGATTGCGATTCGTGCTCGGGGACTTTTCCCTCGTCCTCGTCGCGCGCGCCGCGTTCAATGGCGCCGACATCGACCACGAGCATGCGCCGAAGATCCCCCACCTGGGTCGCGGCAAGCCCGATGCCGTTCGCCTTCTGCATTGTCTCGGCGAGGTCGTACATCAGCTTGATCGTGGAATCATCGAGTTTCTGGACGGGCTTCGCTTTCTTGCGAAGCACCTCAGTTCCATAAAGATAAATCGGTAACCTGGACATGAATTGATCCGGACTTCTTCGTTGTGCTTCGTGCGCTGTTTTGAAAATATACTGAGGACATCCGACGGAATCAACCTACTCGATGATGCGGCGAGCCCCGTTGTACCGTTGTTTGAAGTAGTAGCTCTCGAGTGACGAGATCGTCACACCGAGCGACACGCTCGCATGTGCGAAGAGATCATCCCCAAGATAGATGCCGACATGTGAAGCGGTCTCACCGGTCGTGTTGAAGAACACGAGGTCGCCGAATTTCAGATCATCATTCGCCACGGGGATGCCGAGTTTGTACTGCTCCGCGCTGCTGCGCGGGATGAGCTTTCCCAGCGCATTCTTGTAGACGGTCATCGTGTAGGCGGAACAATCGATGCCGTTTTCATCCGTGCCGCCGAGCTTGTACGACACTCCCATCATCTTCGAGATCTCGCGCATCATCTTTGCCTGGTTGAGATTCGAGATCGCACCGTTCTTTTCCGTCCTGAAATTCCTCGTCCCCGCAGCGACGCTCGCCGCGGCGTCGGAGGAGGTCTCAACATCAGCCTCCTTTGTCCGGGATGAATCCCTTGCCCCCCGGGAGGGTTCTCTCGTTGCGGAGGATGCAGCGCTCCCGCTGCGAAACCGCGGCGCCGTTCCACCGCAACCGTCAAACAATACCGAGGACGCAAACAGGATCAGCAGCCCCAACATGCCCGCGCCAGCGCGCAAGCACTCGATCTGCCGGAAGAAAGAAAGCCCCGGTTTCCACCGAGGCTTTCCGACTATTGCATTGCCATGGCCGTTCATTATCCGAGATAGGCTCTCAGCGCCTTGCTCCGGGATGCGTGGCGCAGCCTGCGAATTGCTTTTTCCTTGATTTGCCGGACGCGTTCCCGCGTGAGATTGAATTTCTCGCCGATCTCTTCGAGCGTCAGCGAATGCTCCTGGTCGAGTCCGAAGTAGAGCCGTATGACCTGCGCCTCGCGCTCACTGAGCGTGTTCAGCGCGCGGCGAACTTCCACCTTCAGCGATTCTTCCATCAGTTGATGGTCAGGAGAAGGCTGGCGTTGATCCTGGATCACGTCGAGCAGCCGGTTGTCTTCTCCCTGAGCGAACGGCGCATCCATCGAAAGATGGCGGCCCGAGATCTTCAGCGTGTCGGAGACCTCAAACAGCGACATGTCGAGTTCTTCTGCAAGCTCGCTTGCGCTCGGCTCGCGCTCGAATTCCTGCTCGAGCGTGCTGAATGCCTTCCCGATCTTGTTCAGGGCGCCGACGCGGTTGAGCGGCAGCCGGACGATGCGGGATTGCTCGGCAAGCGCCTGGAGAATGGACTGCCTGATCCACCACACAGCATACGAAATGAACTTGAAGCCGCGCGTCTCGTCGAAGCGCTTCGCAGCCTTGATCAGTCCCAGATTCCCCTCGTTGATCAAATCCCCCAACGACAATCCCTGGTTCTGATACTGCTTCGCTACGCTCACGACGAACCGCAAGTTCGCTTTCGTCAGCTTCTCGAGCGCCTTCTGATCCCCCTTCTTGATCCGCCTGGCAAGGTCAATTTCCTCCTGCGGTGTCAGCAGGTCGACCTTGCCGATCTCCTGAAGGTACTTGTCGAGAGACTGGCTTTCGCGATTCGTGTATTGTTTACTGATTTTGACCATGAACGAATTTGCCTCTTTTCCGTAGGACGCTTATGATCACCCGCTCGACTCTCCGCACACCCCTAAACACCGATCGGGCCTCAAAAAGTTCAATGTTTTTCGATTCTTCTGCCGTTCGGCGTCACCAACGTGAGTGAACGGACTTTGCCGTATTTCGCCGGTCTTCCTGTAAGCAGCGGAAGCCGGCTCTGTTGGCAGACTCCGGCGACCAAGGCATCGATATCCCGCCGACGCGCACCCCGTGCCGCATCCAGGATGGATCCCAGCTCTTTGCCACTCTTGCCATTGAGCCCCAGAATCTTCAAGGCCCCGAGAGCGTGTTCTACTGCACGGCGCTGCCGATTCGTTGCACACAAGCTGAAGAGCTCGATCACATTGAACACCGTGGTGTAGCAGAAATACTTCCGCATCGCTTCGCGCATCGTTGAGCTTGTTCCGCCAGGGCCGGTCCGGTGCGTGAGATGATCGAGAATGATATCCGTGTCCAACACTATCTTACGAGGGATCTTCATCTGATGTTTCCCGCCCTGCGCAGAAATCCGGCATCCCGCTCAAGGGCTCCCTCGCTCATGAGAAAGCGAACGACATTCTGCCTGTCTTCAAGCTGACGTTCGATGATCGATTCTATTTCCTCTTCTGTTACATTCCGCTGCCGGAGCCTGCGGGGCAGCTCGTCGGACACAAGTCGCACCCTGATCGTTGACCCGGGCTGCACGTGAGACCCGGAAAGGGCATCCGCCGGGATGACGGCGCTGCCATCATGCCCGACTCTTGCGACTATCTCCCCGCCTCGTCCCATCCCCTTCATCGTTAGACCATCATTTGAAGAAAACTGTTCCCCGCAAGGGACGAGATTTTCTTCAATGAACAATACTCGGCAATTGTCTTCGCCGCGTCTGCATACGTCGGGCGCACACCAAGATTGACGTTGCGGAGTCCCCCTTTGACGAAACAGAGAAGCGGGACGTACTCCCTGGAATGATCGGTGCTGTTGTCGGTAGGATCATTCCCATGATCAGCGGTCAACAACAGCAAATCTCCCTCGTTCAACACTTCAAGCAGAGAAGGAAGCCCGCGGTCGAATTCCTCCAGCGCCGCGCCGTACCCTTTCGGATCCTGCCGATGGCCGTACATCATGTCGAAGTCGACGAGGTTCGTCATGACGAATCCCTGCTTCAACCCGCGCGCAGCGTCGATCGTCGTCGCCAGACCCTCAGCGTTTGACTTCGTGTGAATCTTTTGCCTCAGGCCTCTGCCGCAGAAGAGGTCATCGATCTTTCCCACACCGACTGTTTCGATGCCTTCTTCAAACAGAAGGTCGAGCAGCGTCGTCGCCGGCGGATCGAGCGCAAAGTCACGTCGGTTTGTCGTCCGAACGAACGCACCAGGCTTGCCGATGAATGGTCGGGCGATGATTCTTCCGACTGCATGGATTCCCGTCATCACTTCGAGGCGGGTACGCGTGCAAATCTCGTACTGTCTCTCGAGCGGGATCACCTCTTCGTGCGCTGCAATCTGGAACACCGAGTCCCCCGATGTATAAACAATCGGGTTGCCGGTCCGCACGTGCTCCTCGCCGAGTTCCCGGATGATGTCCGTTCCAGACGCGGGCTTGTTGCCCAGCACCGCCGTGCATCCTGCAATCGCGAGGAACTTCCCGATCACGTCCGGAGGAAATCCGTTCGGATACAGGGGAAACGCTTTTTCGGTAATGACTCCCGCAAGCTCCCAGTGGCCGGTCGTGCTGTCTTTTCCCGCGGAGCGCTCAGCCATTTTGCCGAAGCAAGCCCGGGCTTCCGTGACGGGAGCAACTCCGTTAGCATCGACGATGTTCCCAAGTCCAAGGGCGCGGAGGTTCGGCAGATGGAGACCGCCGACAACCCGCGCGATATTTCCAACGGTGTTTGTTCCTTCATCGCCGTACTCGTGCGCATCGGGAAGAGCGCCGATGCCGACACTGTCGAGCACCATGAAGACAACGTTCCCTCGCTTCATGACGGCAGGCTCCAATCCATGAATCGCCCCATCGCAGCGTTCGAGTTTTCCCGGCGATACAAACTACAGAGGATGACGAGGTATGAAGACAACCGTTAGGCTAATATCTGTTTTTCGTTGCACTTGCAGATCTGAACGCGCGATCGGTTAAAACGATAGGATCCATGCGCTGATTGAACAGACTGCACAAAGAGGGTTGGGACCTTCACCGTTCCGCATTTCGGGCACTTGGTGCCTTTTTCCTGTGCTGCCTTCTTAGCTTTTTCTGCAAAATCGGTCTGTTTTGCCATACAAATCTCCTCAACATGTTCTCTTGATTAATACACCCGTACAACATTCCCGCCGGCTTCAACCGCCTTCTTCAGAGTCTGGCCGGCATTTTCCAGGAGTTCGATGTCGCTCGTCTGACTGACAGCGCCACACACTCCAATGCTCACCGTCACGGAGAAACTCTTCTGGTCGACATTGATGATATTGCTGGCAATGTTCTTCCGGAGCTTCTCAGCCCACAAGTGCGCTTCTTTTGCAGCCGTGCTTACGAGCAAAACCGCAAATCTGTTGAAATCGTACCGCCCCACAAGATCGTATGGACGAACAGACGACTTGATCATACGGCCGATATTCTGCAGAACGAAATCGAATCCGTCTTTCCCGTACCTGTGCAGATGCTCGTTCATCGAGTCGATCGATAACATCACGAGCGTCAATTCCGTTCCGAAATCATTCGCCCTGTGGACCTCCTCCTGAACGCGGCTTGCGAAGTAGCTTCTCGTTGCCACGCCCGTGGTCTCATCCATCAGGACGTAGTTGTTCACAACATCCGTAAGGTTCAGAACCTCCAAGGCCACCGCCGTCGTTTCGACGAGTTTCTCGAGCAGCTTGACCTCGGGGTCCGAGTATGTCTTCGTGTCCTTGCTTTCGACAGCAATGACACCATAGCACCGGCTCGACGAGATGATCGGGAGGATCATGCACGCCCCCTTCGAGTCAACGCGTTCAGCCTTGTAAAATCGCGGCAGCTCGATTCCCGTCATCGAATCGATGATCCGGGGAACTCCCGACTGGATGACACCGCCGACGAGGCTCTGGTGTGGATCGATCTCCTGCGTCGCATTGACGTACGAATCATTCATCCTGTTCAAGACGAATTGAACGACCCAGGTCTTCCTGTTTTCGTCAAACAGAACGACGGAAACGTAATCCCATGCTACGAGGCGCGACGTTTCCTCTGCGAGCGTTCTCACAACGTTGTGAAGACTAAATTCAATCTTCAGCTGCTCCCGCATCCGCGTGATTGAACGCAGGACCTCGGAATCCAGCAGAAGGTCGTACTTGTCTGTATAACTTCGAATCAGCGCCGAGATCAGCTTCGTGAACTGCCCAAGCGAGCTGAGGGTTTCCGGGCCATAGGCATCCTCATCGATGCAATCGATCGTGAGCACGGCAACCGGCTCATGAGGCACCGTAGAGGATTTCGTATAGAAAATTGGTGCAGCGACAAAGGTCTTCACGGGCTCGACTGCTTCATAGTAGCCGAGCATCTCAAGCTGTCCGGCCGCATTGACCTGATTCAGGATTCGCGGCTGCCCCGAGATTGCGACCTGGCTGATGACATCGGTGCCAAGCTCCCGCCGGCGATGCGTCATGAACTTGTCGCTATCTGAGACAAAGCTCTCGAGGACAATTTGATTCTTGTCCTTGTTCACCCAGAAGAACGCCACCGTATGCGCGAAATTTACTTCCTTCACGACGGTGAGAACTTTCTTCATCAGGAAGCCAAACTCCGACTTTGGTCCCCCTTCACGGACAAACACTTCCTCGTTGATGTCGAAGAAATCGGACGGCTGGAAATCGTATTCTGCGACCTCAGCGGCCTGGCTGCGCCTGGCGCTCGCTGCTGTCGACTTCCCTGCAGACCCCTCCACGATTTCCACCTTGTACTTGCTGTCCGTCGGCTGGAAATCGTCGAAGACGAGTTTCTTCATTTCGGCTTTTTGCTCCTCTGTCGTGACTGATGTCCTGGAACCGTCACCCTCTGCTTGCTCTTTCGGCCGCGGCCGCCATCTGGATACAACGACGAACGCGAACAGAGATCCCGAGAGCAGAAACGCCACAATCCTCATCAACGGTGCGGAGTACAACAGGCCAATCAAAAACAAAATGACGCCCGATAATACAACTAGTTCCTGTCTTGAGACAAACCATTCAGTCCAGGAACGAATTGTTCTTGACATCCGGGCGTCAGTCTGATTTTGGTAAGAAATGTGTATCTGGCCCTTAAATTAGGCTAAAATTAACCATTTAGGCCAACAAAGTCAAGGTGAAAAATGAAATGAAGTTCAAAAGCGTTTCTCATCTCGTCTGTTAGTTTTTTTGAAAGCGGGTTGTTTCGTACGATACCGACAATCGCCTTGCGGCATAAGCTTTTTTTCTCTAAGTTTTGAGTCACCGGTTCCAGTTTTTTCAATCATTTCGAGACCGCATTGCGATGAAAGCCGTAATCATGGCGGGTGGCTTTGGTACCCGCCTGCGTCCGCTTACCTGCAATATCCCCAAACCGATGGTTCCGATGCTCAACAGACCGATGATGGAGCACATCGTCGACCTGCTGAAACGCCACGGAATCACCGATATCGTCGCCACGCTGTATTATCAGCCCGATGTCATCTCAGGCTATTTCGACGATGGCCACAAGTTCGGCGTTTCGATGCAGTATCTCCGTGCCGAGGCCGATTTCGGAACTGCCGGAAGTGTCCGCAATGCCAAAGACTTCCTGAATGAGCGGTTCCTCATCATCAGCGGGGACGTATTCACCGATTTCGATTTGTCCGCCGCCGTCCGGTACCACGAAGAGAAGAAGGCAAAAGCTACACTGATCCTGACGCACGCTTCCAACCCGCTCCAATACGGTGTCGTCCTGACCCACGACAACGGAAAAATCTCGCGCTTCCTCGAAAAACCTTCCTGGGGGGAGGTCTTCAGCGACACTATCAATACCGGTATCTACATCCTGGAACCCGAGGTGCTCGACCTCATCCCTCCCAAAGAGGAATTTGATTTCAGCAAGAACCTCTTCCCCACTCTTCTCGAGCATGACATGGGCTTGTATGGCTATATAGCGGAAGGGTATTGGAAGGATGTCGGGAACCTGAACGAATATCAGGACGCTCATTCCGATGCGTTGAGGGGAGAAGTGAAGGTCGAGATCCCCGGCGAGAAACGCGGAAACGTCTACGTCGGCGCGAACAGCCGGGTCGAAACCGAGCTAAAGAGCCTCTCGGGCACTGTCGTTATCGGAAAGAATACGCACGTTCATGATAACGTCACGATCGCGAATTCTGTCATCGGCGACGATTGTGAAATACAGGCAGGGTCGGTGCTGAGGAATTGTGTCGTATGGAACGGAACCAAGATCGGGACGAATGTGGAGATGTCGACGGATGTCATCGGATCGGGCTGCTCGATCGGCGATGACGTCGTGATTTCGGAGAACGTGTTCATGAGCGACCAGTGCCAGGTCGGCAAACGGAGCCGTTTGTCCGCGAACATCAAACTCTGGCCCGAGAAGGTCGTCGAGGAGGGAGCCGTTGTCACGCGCAGCCTCGTCTGGGAAGATCGATGGCTGAGGGAGTTGTTCCGTGACGCCCGCGTCTCGGGGGTTTCCAATGTCGAGATGAATCCGGAGTTCGCCGCGAAACTGGGCGCCGCCTTTGGAGCGCTCGGAGGATCCGGTTCGACGATTGTGACCAGCCGCGATTCAGACAACGTTTCGCGGATGATCAACCGTGCGTTCATGACAGGTCTGATGTCTGCCGGTGTGCACTGCGCCGATCTGCGGATCTCCTCCATCCCAATCGTGCGCCACGAGCTCCGCAGCGCAACCGAGCGCGGCGGCATTCATGTCCGCAAGTCACCCCACGACAAGAACCTGACGGATATTATTTTCTTTGATGCCGACGGCAAGGACCTTCCCGCGGGAAAGGCGAAATCGGTCGAGCGGCTGTTTTTTGGCGAAGACTTCACACGATCCAGCCACGATACGGTGGGCACCATCAAGTTCCCCGAGCGATCAACGGAAAGCTATGTGGAGCGGGTCTACGCAGCGCTGAACGTTCAGGCGATCAGGTCGGGCGCCACCAAACTCGTGATCGACTATTCGAACGGCATCGCATCGACAATCTTCCCCAACGTGCTTGGCAATCTCAACGTCCAGGTTGTTTCGCTCAACGCATACCTCGACAGCCAGAAACTCACGCGCACCAAGGAGATCACGGAGCAGAGTGTCAAGCAATTGTCTCATGTCGTCACATCTCTGAACTACGATGTCGGCTGCATGCTCGATCCGGGAGCAGAGAAGCTCATCGTGGTCGACGAGCGCGGTCACGCGATTGAAAACGACCGGCTGCTGACGTTGATGACGAAACTTGTCATACTCGCTCACCCGGAGATCAAGAAGATCGCCGTGCCGGTCTCGGCCTCGGCGGAAATCGATCTTCTCGCGGAGGAGTACGGCCTCACGGTTGTCAAGACGCGGGACAGTCACCTCGCGCTCATGGAAGCCGCTTCGAACAAGCAAATCAAATTTGTGGGGGGAACGAAGGGCGGGTTCATTTTCAATGAATTCCTGTTCGCCTCTGACGGCATGTTCTGCGTCGCAAAACTGCTTGAGTGTCTGTCGCTTTCCAAGGTCCGCTTCGGCGAGCTCGACAACAACACACAGCGCCTGCACATGGTCAAGCGATCGAGCGCGTGCGCCTGGAACCTCAAAGGGCAGGTGATGCGCCATCTCATGAAGGACACGGAGAAACTGCCCCGAGAACTGATTGATGGCGTCAAGATTTTCCCCAACCCGGGGGACAGGCTCACATCCGTGCTCATGATTCCGGATCGGACACGCCCGGTGTTTCATATCAACGCTGAGTCTCCCGACGCTGCAAAGGCTCAGCAACTATCGAACGAATACGAAGTGAAGTTTCATGTGTGGATGAACTCGTAGCTGTCTAGACCACGAAAGAATCAGTTTTTTTGGAGTACCGAATGCGTATTGTTGATCTATTGAATGAAAACGTTGTGCGAACTAATTTGTCCGGAAGTACGAAGAACGAGATTATTAACGCCATCATCGACGTAGCGGCGACGCAGGACAGGGTCATAGACAGGGAAAAAGTGCGGGAGGCGATATTCGAGAGGGAGAAAATCATGTCGACAGGGGTCGGCGCAGGATTTGCCATTCCCCACGCCAAGTCGGATGCCGTGAGCGATATCGTTGCAGCATTCGCCGTTACAGCGCAGCCCATCGACTATCAGTCGCTGGACGACCAGCCTGTCAGAATTGTCTTCCTGCTCGTCGGACGCGAAAACATGGTAGGTCCGCACATCAAGCTGCTGAGCCGCATCTCCCGCCTCATGAACAACGAAGATTTCCGCAAACGCCTCCTGGAGGCCCCCACGCCAAAAGACATCCTCGACATCTTCCGTCAGGAAGAAGCGACACATTTTGAGGCCTGAGCCGCCCTCTGCATTCCACCATATCGGGCCGCTGCTTCTTCAACAAGAGAGGTCGTGACTGCGGCAAACGATTTGATCAATGACCGAATACGAAAACAGGTAGACTCTTGAAATTCAAATCGATCAGGGGAACGAAGGACATCCTTCCCGGCGAAGTCGAGGCGTGGCAATTCGCCGAAGAGACCATTCGACGAGTGATGAGCATCTTCAATTACCGCGAAATCCGGACTCCCGTCTTCGAACAAACCGGACTCTTCGCCCGCAGCATCGGGGAACTGACCGACATCGTCAGCAAGGAAATGTACACGTTCAGCGACAGGAGCGAGGAGAGCCTTACGCTCAGGCCGGAAGGAACCGCCTCTGCGCTGCGCGCATTCATCCAGCATAACATTGGCGAGCAGGCACCGCTGACGAAGCTGTACTACATCGGCCCGATGTTCCGGCAGGAGCGCCCGCAGGCCGGAAGGCTCCGCCAATTTCATCAGTTCGGAGCGGAAGCGCTTGGCAGTCCCTCACCGCAGCTTGATGCCGAGATGATGCTGCTTGCGTTGCGCGTCTATCGCGAACTCGGTATTTCCGAGTTCGCCCTCAAGATCAATTCCGTCGGATGCCAGAACTGCCGTCCTGCATATAAGGCGAAACTTATCGAGGCGCTCCAGGCCGTGCGGGCACAATTGTCGCCTGAAAGCCAGGCACGCGTCGAGCAAAATCCTCTCCGTGTGCTCGACTCGAAGGACGAAAAGGACCGTGAACTGACGAACAATGTTCCGTTGATCAAAGATCATCTCTGTGAAGATTGCAAGCTGCACTTTGCAGAAGTACAGAGTTACCTCCAGACAACAGCGACCCCCTTCGCAATCGATGGCAGGCTCGTGCGGGGTCTCGACTATTACACAAAGACCGCGTTCGAAATTACAAGCACAGCGCTCGGATCACAGGATGCCCTCGCCGGGGGAGGCCGCTACGACCTCCTCGTGGAAGAACTCGGGGGAAAGCAAACCCCGGGTGTCGGCTTTGCTGCAGGCATCGAGCGGCTCCTCATGGTTCTCGCGAAAGCTGGTCCACCCCGAACGGCGGATCTCCGGCCTGCGCTGTTCATCGTTACAATCGACAGTCATGCGAGACGCTGGGCGTTCGCGCAAGCTGAGGCCCTGCGCGGCAAGGGGCTACGCGTCGAGGTCGACTACCTTGACAGGAGCGTCAAGGCCCAAATGCGCGAGGCAAACCGCCAGCAGGCGCTGCATACGCTCGTCGTGGGAGATACCGAGCTACAAACTCATTCCGCCAAATTGAAAGACATGAACACAGGAGATGAGCTGGCGGTGAACCTGGACGACATCGAATCGCATCTACGTCCCTGATGGCACGCAAGAAAAAGCAACGGCTTCCAGAGTACACCCTGCACGTGTTCCATCATTTCGATGACCGCGTTCGCAAGATGCTGCAGGTGTTTCTTGTCCGTACTGTGAAGGAGTTCACGAATTTCAATTACGAAATCCTGCTCGACATGGCAGTTGTTGAGCGGACAATCCAGCTGAAAATTCTCGGGTTGAGAACAACGGCGCTGACGATGCCGGGCACCGGTCCCGCGCAAGGAAGGAAAGATTTCTCCGATCTCAGCGGATCATATCAATTAAGCATCGTGAAGCTCGACGGCGAGGCAAATGTGTTCGCTATCGATCTCTCTCCCGGCAAGATCACCATCACAGGCTCACCTGAATCGCCGTTCATCACAGTATCCGACTTGCCGGTTCCGCTTTCCTAACGAACGTAACTCCAACCCTCAAACCAGATTCCTATGTGCCCTCGACTCCTGACAATCGGCCCCTTCACAATCTACGGCTATGGTTTGATGCTGGCTATAGGCTTTATCGTCGGGAGCTACCTGATTACGCTCGACATGAAGCGGCGGGGGATGGACCCAAATCTCGGCAACACCATTACACTCATTGCGCTCGTTGCGGGCGTCGCTGGGTCCAAGATTCTCTTCCTTATCGAGAACTGGGGTTACTTCCTCGAGGATCCGTCGGGAATGGCGTTTTCTCCCAGCGGTCTGACGTTCTACGGAGGCTTTCTTCTTGCAGCATTTGCCATTTATGTGTACTTGAAGAACCGTGGCATCCCTTTTCTCCTCGGCGCTGATGCGATCTCTCCAGGCCTCCTCATCGCATACGGCATTGCCAGGATCGGATGTCACCTTTCCGGCGACGGTGATTATGGATTCCCCACAACTCTGCCGTGGGGTACCGATTATTCCAAGGGGACATATCCTCCGTCGATTGCATTCAGAAATGTCCCGGAGATTGCCAGCAAGTACCCGGGAGGGATTGTTCCCGACAACACGCTCTGCCATCCCACTCCCGTCTACGAATTTCTTATCTGTGCAGTCCTCTTCTGGGTGCTCTGGCGGCTCAGGTCCAAACTCCAGCCGAACGGAAAACTTTTCATGCTGTACCTGATGCTGGCTGGAGCAGAGCGATTTGTAATCGAGTTCATCCGGATCAACCCCCGCTCCTCATTCGGACTTTCTGAAGCTCAGTTCATTGCGCTGGGACTTGTCGTCTGCGGCATCATTGGATGGTACAAGCTCTCGGGCAGGCAGACTGCCTCCTCAAAATCCTGATTCATTTCATTTCGTCGAACTCCCGGAGAGATTGTGGAGAACCTCATCGCTGGACGTCAGCCGGTTCTTGAAGCGCTTCGTTCGGACGCGCCGCTTGAGAAGATCTACCTTTTGTTCGGGACGCACGGCGGCGCCATCCAGGCGATTCAGCAACTCGCGAAGCGGCGCGGGGTGCCCGTACAGGAAATCGATAAACGCCGGTTTACAGAACTGTGTCCCGATGTCAACGCGCAGGGGGTGTTCGCAACCGCCTCCGTGAAGGCCTATGCTGAACTCGATGACCTCTTTGCGGCCGCCGAAGCCTGCCATGAGCCCCCTTTTTTCCTCATCCTCGATGAGATCGAAGATCCGCACAATCTTGGTGCGCTTCTCCGGACGGCCGAGTGCGCCGGTGTCCACGGCGCGATCGTCCCGCGTCATCATTCAGCTCCGATGAACGAAACCGTGGCGAAAAGCTCCGCAGGAGCTGTGCTTCATCTTCCGGTGGCGAAAGTGACGAACATTGCTGCCACGATCGATGAACTGAAAGAGCGAGGTGTCTGGGTGATTGGAACAGAAATGGACTCGGCGAAACCGTACGATGCGCAGGACTATGCCGGCCCGATCGCAGTCGTCGTGGGGAACGAGGGGAAAGGGATGCGAAAGCTTGTGAAGGAAAAATGCGACTTTCTCGTCCGCATACCGATGTACGGGAAGATCGGGTCGCTGAACGCCTCTGTGGCGGGGGCACTCATCCTGTTTGAGGCTGCAAAACGAAGACACCAATCCGGCGGGGAAACAAAACAACGCTGAGCTCCCTCAGCCTGACGGCGATTTCCCGCTTCGATCCCTCCTGAGCCGTCGCTCCACATCCTTCGTGCGCGCAGCCGACCGTTGAGCCTCCTTCTGCTGAGAGAGGTACTTCGAGACGCTCTCCCTGGGTCGCACGATCATCTTCTGCCTGTTACTGATCCCCTTCATCAGGCTCGCCTTCCTTCATGAGACCGTACCGCTTCATCTTCGTGTAGAGATGACTGCGTTGAATGTCGAGTGCTTCGGCCGTCTTGGAGATATTCCATTTGTGAAGATCCAACTGGCGCTGAATGAAGGCAGCTTCGGCGCGCTCTTTGAATTCCTGAAACGTCCCCCCCTTCGATAGGATTTCGTCGAATTCTCCTCCGCCTCCGGCAGGTCCAGTCTCCAGCAGCGACGTGTCAATGCCCGTCCCCGGGGATAGAATGACGAGCCGTTCGACTGTGTTGCGCAGCTCGCGCACATTCCCACGCCATTCACGCATCGCGAGCTTGTGAAGAGCGTCATCCGATGCGGATTTGACAGCCATCCCGTTGCGCGAGCAGACATCGTCGATGAACGATCGGACGAGAATCGGGATATCGTCTCGCCGGTCGCGAAGCGGTGGAACGTGAATTGGAATGACGCGCAGGCGGTGATAAAGATCGTCTCGGAAATTCCCTTTCCTGATTTCCTCTTCGAGATTCTTGTTCGTCGCCGCGATGACGCGGACATCGACCTTGATGACCTTATTCCCTCCAACCCGCTCAATCGTCCCCTCCTCGAGCGCGCGCAGCACCTTTGCCTGGGCGCGAAAGCTCATATCACCAATCTCGTCAAGAAACAACGTTCCGCCGTCAGCCTGCTCGAACTTTCCGATTCGCATGGAGGTGGCTCCCGTGAAGGAACCCTTTTCGTGCCCGAACAACTCCGATTCTATAAGCTCAGATGGGATGGCGGCGCAATTGACTTCAACGAATTGTTTGCCGGCACGCTTGCTCAGCCTGTGAAGTGCGCGGGCAACGAGCTCCTTCCCCGTTCCGTTCTCGCCCGTAATCAGCACTCGCACATCCGTCGGGGCAACACGCTCGATCACTGCGAGGATCTCCTTGATGCTTGTGCTCTCCCCGAGGATCTGCCATTTTCCCTCGACCGACTCACGCAATTGGCGGTTTTCTTCTGATATCTTCGCCTGATGAAGCGCATTGCGGACGGTGACGAGCAGCTTGTCCCTGTCAAGCGGTTTGGGCAAAAAATCGAACGCTCCGAGTTTCGTCGCCTCGACGGCAGTTTCAATCGTCCCATGTCCCGAAATCATGATCACCGGCAGGTCGGCGTTCTTCTCACGCACGCGCTGGAGCACCTCGATACCATCCATGCCAGCCATCTTCACATCGAGCAGAACAAGATCGACGGGCGCAGATCCGAGCTGACGGAGCGCTTCCTGCCCATTCTCCGCGAACTGTACATCATACGATTCGAACTCGAGCACCATCTTCAGGGAATCCCGTACGCTTTTCTCGTCGTCGACAACAAGGATCGTTTTCATGGGCACTACTCTTCAAATGGAAGGTTGAAATAATCGGAAGGCAACAGGGTCTTCACCGTCAGAAGGTCGTGGCCAAACTGTTCGCCATGGCGGTTGGCGCGGCGATCACGGGGATCGTCGACGCCGCCCACAACGAACTGCGCCTCTCCCCATTCCACGAAGTTGCCGCCGTTGCGCGCCAGCTCGCGTGACTCCGAGGCATACGAGATGTAGGCGGACGCAAAAAAGTGCTGAAGCTTGTCGCGATCTCCCTCGGGGGGCGTATCTCTGTACAGACGGGATGGGAGATTCTTAAAGCGCGTGTTGAACAGGCTGTCTGCTTCAAACGTGAGCGGCACGCCGATCGGTCCGACCACCGGGACCTTGAAGTCGACGTTCCTGTGCTCCAGCGTCCCCATGAGCGCAAGAAAGAGCGCTCGTGATATGTTGTGCTCCGCGATCTTCAGCGACCGGAGGTAGATCGCATCCACGGCACGCGCATCGCCACAGCGCTTCATGAGCTCGAGAAACCTCGGATCGCGAACGTACGCCCTGATCTTTCGCGTCTCCTTGATCAGATCGGGTGTAAGCGCGTTCCCGATAAACCGGACAATCGAAAAGGATTCCTTCTCCGCATCATCGTACTCCCACGTCAGCCCATCCGCGCCGGGCTTGCCATCACATTGGGCCGCAGCAGCGCTGCGCAGCAGGACCAGAAGCAGAACCAGACCTGCGCGACCCTTCGCGTCAAGCCTGAGCGGCTTGAAATGCCAGGATCGGGAATGCGATCTCAAGTTTGTACTTTGCCCGGATTGAATGTTTTGACCCATGGAATTTGTGCAACCATCTCTATTCCACGTGAAATCAAGCCGCGAGTTTCACCGGCAACAGTTTCCTCCTCAATTCGACGAGGGAACCCGGCTTGTTCCTTTCAGATCCTCCTTCAATTACCTTATTTCCGGGGCGAGAGTTCCCGCTTGGTAGTCCCCCCGAAGAGCCACGTCGAATAGAAGAAGTCGCGTGCTTCCTCGTTGTGCGGATTGATATTGATAGCCTGAAGGGCGTACCCGGCGGCTCGGCCCGTATCTCCCAACCGTCGATAACATTTCGCCAGCTGGAGGAGCAGCACATCCTGCCGGATTCTCGAATCCAGCGCATATTTCTCGCGAAGCTGCAACGCCTTCCTGTAGTTGTTGAACGCCGGTTCGAAGTCCTGGATATCGAAGTACATGTCCGCCAGACGAATGCGATAGTAATCCACTGTGTCCCCTGTCAGCTCGATGCAGCGGTTGAGCATTTTCTCGGTGGAGGTCACGTCGAACTTCGCGAACTGAGTCGCCACTCCCCTGTCACGCATGAACAATCCCCATGCATATTGTTCCAGGAGCACCGGATCCTCAGGAGACAGCGCAACGGCACGCCCAAGGAGGTTGAGCTGTTCATCCTTCCTTCCGACCCGCTCAGCCAGACTCGCCAGTGCCGTGAGGGCAGTCACGTCCTTCGGATGTGACTCGAGATAGCCTGCGAGCATGGAATAGCCGAGTGAGAGATTACCACGACCCGCATCGGCGTGCAACAGACCGACGTGAAGCCGCTCCTCGTCGGTGAGCCCGCGCGTATTCGCCAATTCGTCGAGGAAGAGATCGGTCCTGTGGAATGCAACCCTCTCGTCGAACTTGTGGATTTCGTTTGCACCTTTGTTCACGAAAAACGCTTTCGGAGCCCAGTATTCAAGCAGCGGTTTGTCTTCCGTGTTGAAGGGTCCGTCGCTCGCATACTCCCTCGTCGGCCCCTCCGAGATCATCTGCAGCGAAGCAAACGTCGCCACATCCTGGACCTTGATGCGCTGGAGGTCGCGCCTGACTTCAGGGATGGCGAATTTCTGCGCAAGACGATCTTCGTCCAGGGCGAGAGAGTCTTTTGATCCGACAAGCAGAAGATCCGGTGTCAACGACTGCCAAACAGAGACATGCGGGAAGATAGTGCGGAATGTGCGGACGACAAGCTTGAACGTTTGATCGTCGATCTCATACAAGTGGAACCATTGCACCATCACTCCGTGCTCGCGCAGTCGTTCCTTGCAGAGCTCAAAGAAATCAGTCGTATAGAGGTTGCCAATCCCTGCAATCCACGGATTGGAAGGTTCGCTGATGATCGCGTCATAGTTCGATTTGGAGAGCTTCAGGTATGCCAGCGCATCATCGATGTGCAGCCGCGTGCGCGGGTCAGCGAGAGGCCTGTTGTTGACATGTTCGAAGAATTTTCCGCCTGCGATCACCTCGGGCGAGATTTCGACGCAATCCACCCGCTTCACAGGATGCGTCAGCACGCTCCCCGTTGTCACGCCGCTCCCGAACCCGATGACGAGCACTGAATCGGGATGTGCGTTGAGCATCATCGGGACCTGGCCGAGAAGAACCTGCGTCGGCAGGTCGCCAATGGAGGAAGCATCGGCCTTGCCGTTGATGATGAGGACATTCTGCGGTCCGGCCGGGGACGGATTCTGAACGACGCCCACTGTTGCCGAGGCGCCTTCCTTGTAGTACAGGATCTTGTTGGCAAGCGATGCATGGACAAACTCGTCATACGACGAAGGGGGCTGCCTGTTGGTTCCGAACTGTCTGAAGACGCCCGACAGCGCCACGATCTGATTCCAATCCGACCCCAACACGAACGTGAGAACGACGACGACGACGGCAACCACCGACACAACGCTCCGGCGGACGACCGATGTACGTGAATCGGCGATTGCCAGGATCACCGCACACGCAAGATTGAGGAGCAAACCAACCTCGATCGCGTGCCGCACGCCAATCAGCGGGATGAGGATGAGCCCCGCAGCAAGCGATCCAAGCACGGTCCCGACCGTATTGACTGAAAAAACGGTCCCTATCGTTTTGCCCAGCAGTTTCACAGACCTTGTCGCAATCCTGCTCGCCAGCGGGAGCGACATGCCGAGAAAGATCGTCGGGATGATCATGATGGCGAGACCAATCGTGAATTGGAGCGTCAGGAAGACGGGATAGCTCGCGTCTGTGCGCGCAAGCATCGATCCGACCTGCCAGAACAAATACGGAACGCGGCCGTACAGCGGAAGCATGAGCGCCATCGAGGCGCCGATAAGAAGCTGGCAGAGCGCCAGGACCGCGAAGAGGTTCTTCCACTTCCCTATGTTGATCGATACAAACCAGCTGCCTATGGTAATCCCTGCAATAAACGCGACAAGCATCAAGGTGTACGAATAGGTCGATGAACCAAGAACGGGAATCAGGAGTCGAACCCACGCGACCTCATAAATCATTGCAGCGAGGCCTGAGACGCCTGCGACAACAATCGCCAGAAGGACCTGGCGATCGGGGACGGATGGGAATTCCGTTTCGGGGGCCGTCTCCGATGATGCCGTCAGTACCTGAGCCCGCCTGCCAAGGCCGAAAGCAATTGCAGCGATGAGGATGTTGACCGATCCGGCGGAAAGAACCGTTGCGCGAAGTCCGGCCATCGGAACCAGGAAGAAACCGGCGAGGAGCGATCCGACCACTGCCCCAAAGGAGTTGAGAAAGTAGAGCGTCGCGACATTTCGCCCCGATTCCTCGACTGATGAGGAAAGGAATCGAACGAGGACGGGCAGCGTTCCCCCCATGAGAATCGTCGGCAACAAGAGCGTCACGACACTGATGATGAGCTTGAACAAGAGTACAGCAACTCCATCGCTCGGCAAATCGAGGGCGAGCACGATCATCACGAAGATGTACTTCACAACGCTCATGATCCAGGGATAGAGCAGGCAATACAGGCCGATGAAAAACTCCAATGCGGCATACAATCGGATTGGCGAAGCCGAGCGATCGGCCCTGCGTCCCCACAGCGACGCGCCAATGGCGAGCCCCCCCATGAACGTCGCGAGCACAATTGTTTGTGCGTACGTCGTATTGCCAAGAAACAGGGAGAGGTATTTGAACCAGGCGACCTGGTAGATCAGGCCTGTGGCCCCGGAGATGATGAATAAGAGAGCGATGGTGCCGTAAGTCGACTGCCTTGTCATACGGTCCTTTCCGGTAAGTCAGGAAGTGGGTTACAGCAGGTGTTCCGTGATCGCGATCGATTGTATGTCTGAAGCCCCATCGCGTGCGAGCGATTCTCCGCCGGAGTTGAATCCCGGCAGGATCAATTCACTCCTTCGACCCCATCGTGCGGAAACTCTCAAGCAGCTCCCTTGCCACGTCGTATGGATTCGAGCGGCGTTCGATGAGC
>DATJQB010000212.1:0-2489 GCA_035506075.1 Bacteroidota bacterium
AGCAGCCGAGATATATTCCGTCGCTTGCGGACGAACTGGAAAGAGTCCCGGGTCTGTTGCAGGCCACCCGTCTCACCCAGGCGCGGAGTGGCTACATGTTTCCGATTTCGTGCGGGCCAAAGCAATTGGGAGTCCTGATCATTACGAACAGCTCAGGTTGCGAATACGCCGCGCAGGACGTTGAGCTGATGAACTCGGTATCCATGCACTTCGCAACAGCTCTGGAAAGCGCACTGGCGGTGGAAGAAGCTGAGTCATACAGACGACACCTCGCACGGGAACGAGATCGCCTGAGCCTCATACTGGAAGTCAATAACCATATCATCGCCCACCTGAATATAACCGAGCTGTTTCGTGCCGCTTCGAAATCCATTCGTGCATATTTCGACAATGCCTTGACGGGTTTCTGGCTGTTTGAGGAGAAATCCAATCAGCTGGAGCTTTCGACGCTCGACGCGGGATCCGCGATCGGATTGCATGAGAATATAACAACCACGATCTTGGGTGAGGAAGATATAGCCAAAATGCGCTCCAGAGTAGCGACGATCTTTGGCCCCGAAGAGATCGCCGAGCTCCCGCAAGCGATTGCTAAACCCATCCGCGATGGTTCCATCGCGAGCCTCGCGTGTGTCCCTCTGGTTGGATCTAGAGGACCTCTCGGCATCATTTCGATTGGGAGCAGGGAGCAGGACGCATTTGATCGAGATGACCTTGATCTGCTCTCGGAAATCGCAAACCAACTCTCGCTTGCCATTGAGAACGCTCTCGCCTATGGAAAAGTGACGTTCTCTTGTCGCCGTCTCGAGGAGGAGAAGAATTACCTCGCATCGGAACTTCAAACTGAATATAACTTTGATGACATCGTCGGAAAGAGTTCGGCAATCCAGAGTGTTCTCGACCAAGTTGCGATCGTTGCGCCGACCGACTCGACTGTCCTGCTCATCGGGGAGAGCGGAACCGGGAAGGAGCTGATCGCTCGGGCGCTTCACAACCTTAGCCACCGGCGCGATCGCACATTTGTTCGATTGAATTGCGCTGCAGTTCCGTCCGGACTGTTGGAGAGCGAACTGTTTGGACACGAGAAAGGGGCGTTCACCGGCGCCCTGGCTCAAAAGCGTGGCAGGATAGAACTCGCCCATGAAGGCAGCCTGTTTCTCGACGAAATAGGAGACATTGGAATAGATCTGCAGCCAAAATTGCTAAGAGTTCTGCAGGAGCGCGAATTCGAGAGGCTTGGGAGCAACCACACCATAAAGGTAAATACCCGGTTAGTCGCTGCAACGCACCGGGATCTTCCCGGAATGGTGCGCAAAGGAGAGTTTCGGGAAGATCTCTTCTATCGGCTCAACGTATTTCCGATTCACATTCCCCCGCTTCGCGACAGAAAAGGAGATATTCCCCTCCTGGTCCACTACTTTGTCTCGACTCTATCAAGGAAGATGAGGAAGTCGATTCAGATCATTCCGGATGACGTGATGGAAGCGATCATGTCCTTCAGGTGGCCTGGCAACGTCCGCGAGCTGGCGAACTTCATTGAGAGGTCGGTGATTCTGAGCAGGGATGAAACGCTTGCCGCTCCGATATCCGAATTGCGTCAGAGCACGCCTTCTGGGGAACTCGTCTCTGGAACGACGTTTCATGCGATGGAACGTGAAGTCATCCTGAAGGAGCTGCGGGCAACGAAAGGGAAGCTTTCTGGTCGAGGCGGTGCCGCGGAGCGCTTGGGATTGAAGAGAACGACGCTGCAACGCAAAATGGAGCGGCTCTGCATCGCCAAGGCGGACTACGCCTGAAATCATGAAGTTCGCGCCTTGCCCGTTATCGCCGGAACTTCGAAATCGAGCGGATCCCAATGCACATTGAGCAGCATGTACAGCAGGATCTCCTCGTTTTTCTTTCAACTTTCCGGAAAATGCGATGCCGCGCGCGGTGGGCGACCAATCAGGCTGGCGGAGCGTCACTCCCTGTCCGCGAAGCAGCCACACGGCGAAGAAGTTCTTGATTTGTCGGTAATGCAGCTGATCGATTCTCTCCATATCCCGTCAGACCTTCCACACCGCGATTCCAGCTTCTGTTGCCCTCCCGCTCATTGCGGCTGTTGATCTGTCGGCTGTTGATCTATACTACGGAAACTCCCGTAGCACCAGGATGATCGACGCCTTGGCTGCGATGTTCTGTTGTCGCGGCTCCGTGCCCGATGGTTTCAGATCTCCAGCGATTCCATCACATCCGCCTGCTACCGGAAGATTCGTGATCGGCGGCGAGGTTGCAAATGAAAACCCTGCTGCGGCCCATCGGTACGGCTGCGATCAGCTTGTTTCTGATTGGACTTGTCTCCGCAGAGGCACTCGGGGTGGACCGTACTACTCATCACAACGACGCTTGGTTCAGGAACCTCAGATTTGCCCACCTCACCACGAACGATGGGCTCTCGCAAAGTAATGTCAAAGCTATCTTGCAGGATGACCGGGGCTTCATGTGGTTCGCGA
>DATJQB010000213.1:0-9450 GCA_035506075.1 Bacteroidota bacterium
CTGCGACATCCCATCGTGCATTGTCGTGAGCCTGCTTCCTGAGCCGGCTGTGTTCGCTGAAGGAATTCAGAACCTCATGAGGGAACTGCGCGGGTGAGTTGCACTTCTGTTCCGCAAGTGCACTTGAAGTTGTCTCATCGCTTTCACTTTCAGAATCGAGAGAAGAGCTGATCGTGCCCTGGGGCATGTCGCCAGGTTCATCCTATGACTTGGGAGCACTGGAAACAGAAAGGGCGCCGGAATCTATCCGGCGCCCTCTCGATGGCGACGATGAGCATCATGCGGTTGCTGTTAGTTTGTCAGAGTCAGAGTCACGACCTTTGCTGTGGAGGAAAGCGTTCCGGCTGAAGCGTTCGCACCGAAGGTGTAGGTGATCGCCTTGCCAGCATCGGCACCCATGGCAATGGCAGTCACAACATTGGCTGCACTGCTCGGGGTCGTGGCAGAGATGTCGACGTTTCCAGCGCTCGTGCCTTTGGAGCTGGCGAGGTTCAGCTGAAGCGTATATCCGGCCGGAAGAGCCGCATCAAGGTTTGCAGTGATCTTCACCGTTGCACCGTAGTTCTGTGTGATGCTGTAGGTCGTCGAAGCGTCGGAGACCGAGGTCAGGGCGTTCGTGCCGGCGGTGCCGGTGGTGATTGTCAGTGCGCCGGGGTTGCCGGAGGTTGTGATCTTATAAACCGTGTTAACGGCCAGCGTCAGATTCTGTGTGGCGGTGGCTTGTGCCATGACGTTCTGTGAAACTGCGAAGCTGAGAAGAACGAGGGCGATCACTACGATTGACTTTTTCATTGTTGGCTCCAGGTTGAGGTTTCGTTTTGAGTTCATAACTGAATCATACTCTCTCAACACCCGTGCCAACGTGGAGAAGCCCTGTAATCAAAGTGAAATTGTGAATTGAAGGGTGAGTATATGTCTCAGCCTGAGCTTTGTGCATCACCTTGATACACTCCAGGCACGATGCTCTACATCCCTTTATTCTGGTCGATTGTTGAGTTATATTGGAACGGACACGGAGCCGGTCCCGGCCGTCATCTCATTTTGAGATTGCAGCGGTTCAGCACCGTAACAATCCGGCACGCGAAACACCTCTTTTGCGTTAAATCACGTGGTGCCCCTTCTGGCATATCAATTGACATCCTTAGACGAAACGGATGTACGTTTCGCGGCTGCGAGTGCGGTCATCAGGATTGCGGACGCACATTCAGCCCAACTCGTGATGAGAACTCAATTGATGGAAGAGGTTGCCGTGACAATGAACGCGCTTTCACAGAAGGAAGGCTGGGAATCCGATTTCCTGACACGCATTTCGCACGAAATGCGCACGCCTCTGACAACGATCATCGGTTATTCAGAGGTGATGTTGAGCGACCCCAAGCTGCCGCAGGAAGCGAAGCAGGAGTATGTCGAGATTATCCGGAATGCAGGACGGCGACTCTCCGAGTTCCTCGAGGACTATCTCGAATCGGAGGTCATCCAGCAGAACCGGCAGCTCGCCGACAAGCGACGCGAAGATTTCTCACTCCTCACGCAGCGCGCGTGTGCAAATGTGGCGGATCTTGTTGCTGCAAAAAGCGTCACGATCGATCAGCGTTGCGATCCGGGGATCTACATTGACGGTGCAGACCCCGATCATCTCGTGCACATACTCGAGAACCTGATCGCGAATGCAATTGCGATTGCGCCGGAAGGTGGACACATTGAAATCCGTGCCAGCCAGCGACATCGGTTCACGGCGATCGAAATCATAAACCAGGACAGAGGATTCCTTGGAGCATCACTCGGAAGCGTCACGAAGAGCTTCCGCTGGATACAATCCCCCGGCATCGAGATCCATCATGAAGGACTTGGACTTGCATTTGCGAAGCATGTTGTAGAACTTGAAGGGGGCTTGTTGAATATTCAAGGATATGAACAGGGGCTAACATTCACACTTCAGTTCCCGCGCGCCGGGAATAACTAGGCAGAAGGATGTACCCATGGCTCAAGAACGTCTGATTTACATCGTTGATGACGAAGAAACAATCTCAAAGCTTCTCGAACACTGGGCGACAAAAAAATGGGGGTACCAAGCGAAGTGTTTTCCGACAGGTGAAGCCTGCCTCGAGGCACTTGGCGTTATCCCCGATGTCGTGCTTCTTGACATCATGCTCCCGGGGATCGGCGGAGTCGAAACGCTGAAGGAGATCAAGGGCCGCTATCCGGATCTCCCGGTCATTATGCTCTCGGCACAGGGAAAGATAGACGTCGCCATCGAAACCCTGAAACTGGGGGCAACGGATTATTTTTCAAAGCCGGTTGATTTCGCGAAGCTCGAAATCAGCGTGAAGAACGCGATCCAGACCCACGACCTTTCCCGTGAAGTCGCACGATTGCGTGAAGCGGTCGGCAAGCCCGTCCACTTCGACAACATCATCTCCGACAACGGAGCGATGCAGGAGGTTTTTAAACTTGTCCAGAAGGTCAAGGACAACGATATCTGCGTTCTTATCCTCGGCGAAAGCGGTACAGGGAAAGAGCTCATCGCCCGCGCAATTCACTACAACGGGGCGCGGAAGAAAGATCCGTTCGTGGTTGTCAACTGTGCATCGATTCCGCACGACTTGCTCGAAAGCGAGTTGTTCGGGCACGAGAAGGGAGCCTTCACCGGAGCACATCAACGGAGGATCGGGAAATTCGAGCAGGCACAGGGAGGCACGCTCTTCCTCGACGAGATTGGCGAGCTCGACCTCAGCCTCCAGGCAAAGCTGCTCCGGGTCATCCAGAACAAACAGTTCGAGCGGGTTGGCGGCAACGAGACCCTGACGACCAATGTCCGGCTTGTCTCTGCCACGAATCGCGACCTTGTCAAGGCAGTTTCGCAGAAGCTTTTCCGTGAGGACCTGTATTTCCGCCTGGCGACATTCCCCATCATGCTTCCACCGCTGCGGGAACGGCGTTCGGATATCCTGCTGCTCGCTGAGTCGTTCCTCAAGAAATTCTCGGCCGAGGTCTCGAAAGCCGGCCTGGGCTTCTCAAAGAAAGCCCTCAAACTCCTCTACGAGTATCCATGGCCCGGCAACGTGCGCGAGCTTGAAAATGCGATCCAACGCGCGGTGCTTATGGCCGACGGATCGGCAATCACGGACAAGGATCTGCCGCTTGCTGTCGTGACGTTCGGATCACGCGAGGATGCAGGTGCCGGCTCTCCGCTCACCCTCGGACCGGAGCACGTCCGATCACTCGAAAAAGTGAAGGAAGAGAGCCTGCGTCAGGCGTTAAAAGCGACAAACGGGAATATTGTTGAAGCGGCGAGAAGGCTGAAGATCGGGCGGGCAACGATGTACCGCCTGATGAAGAAGTTCAGGATCAACGAAAACAAGTAGGTGCGGCAGGGGCAGGGGTCATCCCCCAAGCCCCTGTCCCTCTTTAATGATGCCATGCTCGATCGCGTACCGGACCAGGTTCGCAAGATCGTGAATGTCGAGCTTCTGCATGATGTTGGTCCGGTGCGTATCGACGGTCCGGGGACTTATAAACAGCTGGTCGGCGATCTGCTGATTGGTGAAGCCATTGGCCACGAGCGCCAGGATTTCGCGCTCCCTGCGTGTCAACGGCACATCAAGCTTTGGCGCATCCTGCCCCCCCTTTTCCACACGCTTGACGTATCCCTCTGCCATCAGCTGCGAGATCCTCGGGCTGAAGAACTTTTCCCCTTTTGCTGCCGCCCGGATTGCTGTCGCCAGCTCATCCCGTCCTGCACTCTTCAACACATATCCGGAAGCACCGGACTTCAGAATCTGGTAAACGTACTCTTCGTTCTCATGCATCGTCAGCACGAGCACGTTTGTTTCGGGATATCGTTTCTTGATGATCTTCGTTGCTTCGATACCTGAGAGTTTCGGCATCGAAAGATCGATGACTACGACGGTCGGACGAAGTTCACTCGTCTTGTGCACCGCGTCTTCACCGTCTTCGGCTTCGCCGACGATCGAAAACTCCTTGATGCTTTGGAGCAGCGTTGCGATCCCGCTGCGGATGAGCGTATGATCGTCTGCGAGGAGAATACGAATCTTATCCATTGCTGTCAGAATCCGTTCTGGGCACTTCGACAATAATCTCTGTCCCGCGTCCGGGATGCGAATCAAGAATAAACACACCGTTAAATGATGCAGCGCGCTCGCGCATACTCACAAGTCCCATCCCCCGCCTTCGCCCTGCCTGCGGTTCATGCCGACCGACATGGAACCCCTTGCCGTCGTCCTCAATGATGAGGCGGGTCGACCGGGCATCCCCGATCAGTTGAACGTTCACCTCGTGGGCCCCGGCGTGCTTGGCGATGTTGTTCAGCGCCTCCTGCGCAATCCTGTACAATCCCACTTCAACAGAGGAATCAAACCGTCCATCGACGCCGGTGGTGTGCACCTTCACGCTGAGCTCGTTGCTCTTTGAGAATTGTTCACTGAGAAACTGGAGTGCCGGGACAAGCCCAAAGTCAACAAGGACGCTCGGCATCAGGTTGTACGAAATCTCCCGGGCCTCCGCCATGGCGTTGTCAAGAAGCGATTTGATGTCCACCAACCTCTTCCTGTCGTCTTCCGCCTGCATACCGACTGCATCCTCGAGAATTTCAACATTAAACTTGATGGCCGTCAGCATCTGCCCAAGGCTGTCATGGATCTCACGGGCAATGCGGCGGCGTTCTTCTTCCTGCGCCTGGACGCGGGCCCCGGAGAGCAGTTCGAGTTCCTTCTCACGGGAGAGCAGGTTGTCGTACAGCTGCGCATTTGCAAGGGCGATGGAGGATTTCTCGGCGAGCGATGTAAGGAGGCGCATCTCCCGTGCCGCGAATTCGTGCGGGCGCCTGTAGCCAACGACAAGCTGGCCGCGGATCTCCTTCTCGACGATCAGGGGAAACCGGACAGCGGAGATAATCTTCTCTTCCTCGAATGGGGGAAACTGCTCCACCGGAAAGTCCTCAGATGCTCCAAGATCCTTCATCACCACAGGTTCCTTCGAGCGAACGATTGCTGCGTGGACCTTTTCGAGCTGAAGCGGCGAATCCGGCATCGGGACCCTGTTCCCCGTGACAGCGCGCCACCGGGCAAGGTTTGTATCGAGGTCGACCATGATAACCCCAGCCCAATCCGCACGTGTGAGCGCCTTGGCGTGATACGAAATAGCATCCAGCACGGACTGGAGACTGACGCTCGACACAAGCTGCCTGTCGATCGTGCTCATCGTTTCCTGCTCCCACAGCCAGAGGGCCTGCTCCCGTTCGAGCGATTTTCTTTTCGTGATATCCCTGAAGGAGGCCTGCACAGCCGGTTTTCCACTCCACGATACGATCTTGGCGTTGACTTCTAAGTCGATCACTCGTCCCTGTTTCGTCAGTCCCTTCATCTCAAAATTGCGGAGGACATCCTCGCCGATCGTTCTGCCTTCATATCCTTCCAGCACGAGGAACCGGTTTGACGGAGCAACCGTATCGACGAAACTGACATCCTTCATATCCTCGGGCGAATCGTAGCCGAAAATTTTCGCCGAGGAAGCGTTCACGAAAACGAGCTTGCCTTCCTGAACGATCACGATGCCGTCGAGAGAGCTCTCAACAATGTTCTGGTACTTTTCCTGGGACTCCTCGAATTTCCTGGCCAGTTCCCGGCGCTCTGTGACATCATGGTGAATGCCGATCGCTTCCATGAGGCGCCCCTCGGCGCTCAAAACGGGGGAAATAATCAGGAGCGTGTAGCTGACACTTCCGTTCGTACGACGCAACTCCACTTCACCCGACCACGCTTGACCAAGCTTCAACATTTCCGCGATCCGCCGCCACAATTGCTCCTTGTCGTCGCTGACCCGCGGAACGTCCACCCCCTCAAAAATCTCCTCGCCGATAAGATCCCGGATCTCAACGCCCCTCCATCGTTCAAACGCAGGATTCACGTAAAGGATCTTGCCGTGGAGATCGACGACTTCGATCGGGTTGAGGGATGCTTCAAGCAGGGCTTCATACCGTCGTCGCCGCTCTTCGTTCTGCCTTCCCCGCACAACAACGAGGATGGCCAGAGTCGCACCGAGACCGAAGAGAACGAACGCTATGAAAAATCCGCGGTACGCCGTCAGCTCTGCCTCCGCACGCGCCTGCCGTACGAGGACCAGGTCTTCATCAAGCTCACCGCGGATTGCGCGGTCGAGGTTTTCCCGCATCTTCCGGAAGAAGACGTCCGGATCCGCGAGGATGAGCGTTTGGGGATTTGCCGGAGAGCGGCGGGCTGCAGACGACGGAGCGCCCGCCGGCAGCGTGAATGCCTTTGACGATCGTTCGACAAGTTCGTCGAACATAAACCAGAGCGTTGCGAAATTTCCCACGAGCCTGTCCCTGTCAGGCGCAGGCAGGTCGGTCAGGAGATTGACATACTCAGTTCCGACGCCATGGAGGATGCGCACGCGCGAATCGAAGATCGGGCGAAGAGAGTCGCGCCTGGAAGGAGTTATCAGGGCTTCCTGGGCAAGGTAGTAAATGCGGACGGATTGATCGTACCCGGAGAGGATCAACGTGTCGCGGGCTGTTGAAGAAACGAACACGCGGTTCTTGCTCTGCGTTGTGATCCAGAAATCGGAAACAAGGTACGCGAGGCCGAAACAGGTCGGGAGGAGCACCAATGCGAGCGCCGAGACAAATCTTCTTTGGGACCGGTTGAGGCCCCAGAACAACTTCGAAAGAGATTTTGCGTCAGGCGCGTTCTTCATAGGAGGCAGTTCAAAGCGTCCGGCACAGGAACAGCGCGCGGCACAGCTGGGATCGTCGCTGGTGGATGAACCAATGTAGAAAAACTACGCCGGACTTACAAGACGATGGCGGGCAACCGGGTCGGATGTGCTACTTCGCCACAATCTTCTTGTATGAGTCAACGTCGAGCAACGCTGCGACGTCTGCCGCGTTGTCCATGCGAATCTTCACCATCCATCCCTTGCCGTACGGGTCCTTGTTCACCATGTCCGGACTGGACTGGACCTCTTTGTTGATCTCGAGGATCTCCCCCGTCACAGGCGCGAAGATATCGGAGACGGCTTTGACTGCTTCGATGGTTCCAAACGATTTTCCCTTGGTGACCTTGGTGCCCGCTGCAGGGAGTTCGACGAACACAACATCGCCGAGTTCGCTCTGGGCGTAGTCGGTAATGCCTACCCAGCCCGCATTGCCTTCAACGCGGATCCATTCGTGGTCGTTCGTGTATTTGAGGTTTTCCGGGAAGTTCATAGTATCCTCGCCTTATGAAATCGCGGATCGCACACGCAGGAGCGGTCCGTCAATCCTTGTATTGAAAGTGTTCGATGAATTTCGTATCGAAGATGCCGCTGCGGAATTCCTCGTTCCGCATAAGCTTCTTGTGAAACGGTATCGTCGTCTGAATTCCTTCGATGATGAATTCGTCCAGTGTATGGTACATCTTTTCCACGACCTCTTCACGGGTTTTCGCTTTGACGATGAGCTTTGCGACCAGGGAATCGTAGTACTGGGGTATTTCATAACCTGCGTAGGCGTGCGTGTCGACGCGGACACCGAAGCCTCCAGGCATATGGAAGGTGACAATCTTTCCCGGCGACGGGCGGAAATCGTGCGCTGGATCCTCCGCATTGATGCGGCACTCCATCGCATGCCACTCGGGCTTCACTTTCAACTTCTTCAGCCTGTCACCCGCGGCAACCTCGATCTGGAGCTTCAGGAGATCTCCTCCTATCACTTCTTCCGTTACAGGATGTTCCACCTGGATCCTGGTGTTCATTTCCATGAAATAGAAATTCTTGTGACTATCGAGGAGGAATTCGATCGTCCCGGCGCCGAGGTAGTGCACACTCTTTGCTCCCTTGACGGCGGCAGCACCCATCGCCTCGCGCAACTCCGGCGTCAGGGCAGGCGACGGGGACTCTTCCACGAGCTTCTGGTGCCGGCGTTGGATGGAGCAGTCGCGCTCTCCAAAGTGCACCACATTGCCGTATTGGTCCCCCATGACCTGAATTTCAACGTGACGCGGCTGCTCGAGATACTTTTCAAAATAGACCGAAGGATTGCCGAACGCCTTCTCGGCCTCGTGACTGGCGGTGCGAAACAGGTTTTCAAGCTCCGACTGATCCCGGACGATACGCATCCCGCGTCCGCCGCCCCCTGCCGTCGCCTTAATGATAATAGGATAGCCTATCTCTCCTGCAATACGCTTCGCCTGATTGATATCCGAAACGACTCCCTCACTGCCCGGAATGACGGGAACGCCCGCCCTTCGCATCGTCTCTTTGGCGAGAGACTTGTCCCCCATTGCAGTGATCGACTCCGGCTTCGGGCCGACGAAGGTAAGCCCCGAGGTCGCGCAGATTTCGGCAAAGCTCGCGTTCTCGGAGAGGAAACCGTACCCGGGGTGGATGGCGTCTGCATTGGTGACCTCGGCAGCCGCGATGAGTCTCGGGATGCTCAGGTAGCTTTCCTTGCTTGGCGGAGGACCGATGCATACCGCCTCGTCGGCGAACCGAACATGCAGCGAGTACCGGTCGGCCTCGGAATAGACAGCAACCGTCTTGATGCCAAGCTCACGGCATGCACGGATGATCCGCAGGGCAATCTCCCCCCGGTTAGCGATGAGCATTTTCTTGAACAATGCGGTTCCTTACGTGGCGGTTGTTGGGTTCGGACGCGGGAACGATCTGCATCCGGTTCGGCGAGGCAGCCTAGGACTTCTCGATAAGAAAGAGAACCTGGTTATATTCCACCGGCTTGCCGTTTTCAACGAGGACCTGTGCAATCCGGCCGTTGACGTCGGATTCGATCTCGTTCATCAGCTTCATCGCTTCAACGATGCAGAGCACCGCTCCGACGCTGACGTTTTGACCCACTTCGACATAATTCTCGGCATCCGGGGCCGGAGCACGGTAGAATGTACCGACGATCGGTGAGCGTACTTCATGAAACTTCGTGTCCGCTTTGGCTGATGCCTGCATCGGCGGAGCTGCGGCAGGTGCTGGAGCAGAACTGGATAAAACCTGTTGTCCCTGAGAAGGAGAAACCATTCCAGGTGAAGCGACCTGGGCAATGTAGGTCGGCTGCGAATTTTTGTGCTTCGCTACGCGAATCTTCTTCCCTTCCTCCTCTATCTCAATTTCATCAACTTCACTCTTCTCAATAAGCTTGATCACCTTCTTGACGTATGCGAGGTCCATGGATATCCCGGGGTTATTGATAGTCACGAGAGCATTTGAGCTCGTTCGTTGCGCTCCCGTCCGATACGGGAGTGAGGAGCACCGCTCCTAGCTTTTTACCCGTTCCAGATAATCCCCCGATCGGGTATCGACGCGAATAACATCCCCCTCATTAATAAAGAGCGGAACATTGACCACAGCCCCTGTTTCAACCTTCGCGGGCTTTGTTGCACCTGATGCCGTATCCCCGCGAACGCCGGGAACCGTCTCGACAACCTT
>DATJQB010000214.1:0-24851 GCA_035506075.1 Bacteroidota bacterium
CGGACTCTTTGTCAATTCCATCGAATATCCCGCAGTACCGATTTCCCAGCAGCGGTTCCGTGTCAGCCTGATGGCAACTCATACAAAAGGCGACATCGATCGGCTTGTCAATACTGTTGGAGAAATCTGGTCGTCGCTTGCGCCGCGTGCGAGACACGATGACGCGGCTGTTCAATCCGAAGCTGCCTGAGAATCAACGGAGGATGCCATGAAAAAGCCAAAGCTCCTTATCATCGTTCTTTTCCAGAATCTGCTCGATGCCAAACCGTACTACGCACGCAACCCGGCACCGCCGCTGCCCGGCATCCTGCTTGCCGGCATGACACCGCCGGTGGTGGAGGTCGAAGTACTGCACGAAATGGTGCGTCCAATTAATTACAAAACCGACGCACAGTTTATCGCGCTCAGCTTCATGGACTATTGTGCGCCCCACGCATACCAGGTTGCTGCGAAGTTCCGGGCGCTTGGCAAGGTGGTCATTGGCGGGGGGAAGTTTGCCTCGACCTTCCCGGACGAAGTTGAACCGCACTTCGATTCCATTCTCGTCGGCGAGGCGCAGGGAGTCTGGCCCCGAATGGTCCACGACATGATTGCAGGAACTCTGCGGAAAAGGTACGACGCTGATCCGGGTGGATCGCTCGAAAATATTCCGCCCCCGCGGTATGATCTTGTCGAGCCGAACTACACAGCCCCGATTGTTACCGAAGCCTCCCGCGGCTGCCCGCACCCATGCACCTATTGCCAGCTCAACATCCGGAGGGTCCCATATCGTACCCGGCCGGTGGCCGATGTCATCCGGGACTTGTCAAGTACAAAGGGACTGCCGTGGTTCAAGCGGAAGATGGCGATGATTCTCGACAACAACCTCGGCGGCGACATTCAATACGCAAAAGAACTGCTGCGCGAGGTCGCCAAGCTGAACTTCTGGGCGATCGGTGCACAGTTCAGCATCGAGTGCCTGCGCGACGATGATTTCGTCGATGCCCTGGCTGAGGCGCGCTGCAGGATGGCGTTCATCGGCATGGAATCACTGAACACCGCCAGCCTCGCGGGAGTTCAGAAGAAGCAGAACAAGGTGGAAGAGTATAAGAATGCTCTTGAGAAGATTCACCGGCGGGGGATTCTCTCCTTCACCGGCTTCATGTTCGCTCTCGAGCAGGATACGACGGAGTACTATGAAGCGCTGCCGGCAAAGCTCGACGAGGCCGGAAACAGCGTCATCCTGTCGTCCATTTCCATTCCATTGTACGGCACTCCATGGTACCGCCAGGTCGAGGCCGAGGGGCGAATCATTGACAGGGACCTGTCTCACTACGAGGGAGACCATCTTGTGTTCACCCATCCCCTTCTGACAGAACAGGAGATCTACGATTCGTACCGACATGTCAACATGGTCTTCTTCTCGTGGAACAACATCTTCAAGCGATGGTGGCGATTCATGAAACTCCAGTCGGTTCAGGAGTCGCTGGCGCAGTTCATCCTGAAAATCGTGTTGACATCGTTCATTTACCTGAAACTTTCAGTGTTCCAGCGTCATCACGCGCAGCACCGTGTATTTCCTGAGATCCGGAGAGGCGGCGCGGATCAAAAGCCGGCTCACACCGAAGGCACAAGCGAACAAATTGCATATGCATGAGAGTGGGAAAAGGCGGAGGTTCTTCAGCATCGGAAGATGAGACCGCTTGTCAGCCGCGGAACTCTATCGTCGCCAGCCGTGTGGAGATTCTTCTGACGAGAAATTTCTCCAGGAGCATCGAGACGACAGCCAGCGATGCGACAACAAGCAGATAGACGGCAGTGTTTCTGTATACGAAGAAGGAAAATCCAAGAAGAAGGCCGATGAGGATGATGGGACCCAGTATCATGACGCTACCGAGGATTGAAGCGCGTTCCCCGACCTGGCGCGGAACAGAGAAGGGCATCTGCGGTTTGACGAGAAGAAACGTCTGAAGAAACATGTAGCTGAACAGCAGCAACACCACCATGTGCATGACAACATGGAGAACATCCTTGAGGTAGTACAGGAATACAATGCCCAGCAGGCTGAGATACGGGACAATAAAGAACCAAAACAGGATCTTCTTGACAGAAAGAACCAGCCGCGTCTGCGAAGACGGCGTGACGAAAAAGATCCACGAAGCGAGATACGACTCCGATCGCGTCACCGCCTCCTTGATCGTCATCGGGAACAGGATGATCACGAAATAGATGAGAGCCGAATTGCCGAGCGATTTCCAATCCGGATTGAACGGATCGAACAGCTTTCCCCCTCCCCGCAACCCCATGAAGAGATACAGGACCGTCAACGGAATAATCGCCAGAATGCCGAGCCGGAATTTGGTGTCATGCTTGAACTGGCTCCTGATCAGCACAGCAACAGCGCGGTCCTCGTCACGTTGAAACAGCAGGCTCGTGGTTCGCCCGGTCCTTGTGCGAGCCGACGTCGTCTCCTCGGGAACTGTGCTTGCTGCAGACAAGCTCTCGGCATATCCAATGGAAATTTTCGAGAGGGCAAACGGAATGACAACGCCAAACGCGGCGACACCTGCAACCGCAGCTGCAATCGAGCCCGGCCCGTACTTCCCAGCAGCGAGGTCGAACAGCGAGCTGTACCAGCTCGTCGGCAGAAAATAGATCCACCACGGCTTCGCCGCCGGCAGGTCCGCCCCCACCCGTTCGATGAACGAAGGAAGCAGTGAATAACTCCCGTAGATGATGAACGACATTGTGAGCTGCAGATAGGAAAGAACATTCTTCAGCTTGCGGAAGTGGACAAACCGGAGGATCACCGCGTACAGGACGACCATGGCCATCGCCACTCCGACGCCCACCATGATGAGCCCGAAGAACGCGATCAGCATTGCCGTCGGATCATATCCTACGCCTCCCTGATGCGGCCGCCACGCGATCCCGTAGACAACGACAGAGGGCAGGCCGAGTGCCATCGTGTACAGGAGTACGTAGAACACCATGAAGGAGACTTTCGCGGCGAAGTACGTCCTGGAGCTCACAGGTTGAACGCTGAAAATATGATAGTCTTCCGGGGCCACAACGATGGTCCCGAACTCGACAAGGATGAGCGAACCAATCATGAATGCTACAATGGTGAACAGGATGAGCGAAGACCAAAACGCGTCATGGAGCCTGAACACGAAGCTCGTCATCACCAGACCCAGGACGAGATAAATAAAGACGGAAAGGAAGAGCGAATAGTTCATATCCTTTCGTCGCGAGGACCCGGCGTCAAATCTCAACGATGATTGCCGGTTGGCAAGGCGGATGGCGGTGCGCGTCAGCGCTTTCCACTGCGGAAAATCGATTCCGTACGATGCAAAGAGGCGTTTCATCATCAGGACCCCAGGGCCTCCAGGAAATCCTGCGCGGAATCCCGGGCATCCCGTACGCCGGTAAGCTTTGCGAACGACTCTTCCAGCGTCCGCGTGCCGGTCGTTTCGGCGATTTGCTGCGCCGATCCCTCCGCGATGATCCCGCCATGATCGATAATTGCAATCCGGGTGCAGATTCTCTCGACGACTTCCAGAACGTGGGATGTGAAAAAGATCGTCTTGCCCTGACCGGAGAGCTTCTTAAGAAGTTCCTTGAACACGAGCGCGGCGTTCGCATCAAGGCCATTGAGCGGCTCATCGAGAAAGAGGACGGGAGGATTGGAAATGAGGGCCGACGAGATCAGGATTTTCTGCTTCATCCCTTTTGAATATTGCTGGAGACGGGCGTGACAATCGTCCCAGAGACCGAACAGGTGCAGAAATTCGTCGATCCGCTTGTCGGCAACCTGTTTATCGATGTGGTGGAGATCAGCAATCAACTGAAGGTATTCCCAGCCGGTGAGGCTCTCAAAGAGCGCCCCTGATTCCGGAACATAGCCGATGCGTTTTTTTACTTCGATCGGATCCTTCAGCACATCGAATCCTTCCACAACAGCGCTGCCTGAGCTCGGAAATATCATCCCCGTAAGCATTTTGACGGTTGTCGACTTCCCGGCTCCATTCGGACCGAGAAAGCCAAAGATCTCACCTTCGTGAACCTTCAGATTCAGGTTGACGACCGCGACTTTTGTATCGAAATGTTTGGTCAGATTCTGTGTCTCAATCATCCTGTCTTTCCGTTCCGTCTGCAGCGGCCGGCAATCGGCCGCGGGTTTCAGTACTTCCAGGCTTTGACATCAGATCCCGGCGGAGCGTTCTGTGTGATATGGTCGGCCATGACGCGAAGCAGCTGAGTTGGTGTCATCGGCCGCCAACCGTGTCCCCCACGCTGACCGTACGAAACGGTGCCGGCGTAGTACGGATCACGGGTGCTCTCCAGGAACTCCTCCATGTAGTACACGCCGAAATTCAGCGAGAAATCGTCCATGCGGCCGCAGAAGACGTGGAGTTTCCCGACGAGTTTGGGGCCGACTTCTTTCCAATGAGTCTGGAGATAGTTTCGAAGATCGAAATGCTCTTTCCAGTAGACTGCCACAGACGAGTCGATTTCTCCGGTGTGCTTGTTGAACAGCGGTTTGAAATATCCATCGTCGCCGACAGGTCCGAACACCGCGCTCCAGATATCGAGCTGCTCTCCGGAGCGTCCGTGCGTCCCCTTGACGAGCTCCATGGTGTTCCTTTGTTGGGATGTCAGAACGGCCTCTCCCGTTTCAGGCGAGCGCGTATTCACAGTCGGTATGTTGTACCATTCATGAGTTTTGTAAAACGCATTCCGGTCCTTGTAGATATTGATACCCTCAACATTGCGGAAATCGAGCGGATCAGGCGAGAACGACCACGTCCCACCGTAGAAATCCGGGTACAACACCTGGAGAGCAAACGACTCCCAGCCTCCTGTCGATCCACCCGTGAGTACACGCGCATAGGACTTCGGTATGCACCGGAACTGCTTTTCGATCTCGGGGATCAGCTCCGTGTGGATAGCATCGCCATAAGGACCGTTGTTCGGAGAATTAACGGCGTAGGAATCATCAAAATATGGAGAGGGATGCTGAAGCGTGACAACGATGAAGCGCGGGAAATCGTCGGACATCCACTCTCTGTAAGTGTCGCTGTTTTCCCGAAACCGAAGCGGCGGCGCCAGGGAAAAATGTCCCTGATCGTACACAGTCGGGTAATAAACCGTCGGATGTTCGTCATATCCTTTTGGCAGCAGGATGGTTGCGCCAAGGTAGATGGGCTGTCCCCAGAATTTCGTAAGGATGGCGCTCTGAATCTTGATCCGCTTGACCCAACGTGTGTCTTTCGGAGCCTCGATGGGAGGAAGCATCCTGTTGACGGAGAGTGTCATTGTCTCGCGCTGTCCCTTCCGGATCGTGAGATGCTTCAGATCGCTGACACTGTTTCCCGGGGACAACCGCCAATCCTGCCCCTCCCACTGATCCATGTGCATCCAGAGTATGTGACCGTCCGATCGCTTGAACTCGGTGTACTTGTCCAGCACCGCCTGCACCGTGTAATCGCCGGGAGCAAGTTCCGGGATCGAGCGAACCGGGTATCCGAGAGTCGAAGCGTCGATGGTGACTTGTTTTCCCGGCTGGAGGTTTACGAAATCGACGCCAAAGAGTTGAACACCGTAACGGCCAACCCGCAACCGCGGCTCGACGGTGTCCTTACGGGAAATGACGACGAACATGCGTCCCGTCAATGGCGTGGCGCTCACGGCACTTGAGAAGGAAACCTGAACGCTCAGGTTCGCTCCGCTCGCTTCACCTGTCTGAGCCTGTGTTGATTGAACCGTTGCCAGGGCAGCAATCGACAGCAGAATTGCTGCAGGCACGAGTCGTCGTTTCCATTCGCCCTTCATAGACCCTCCGGCACTACGTTGTTGAAACCTCGTGAAAGAGAATTATTGCTTTCGCGGTTTGCGTTCAAGACTGTCGACGGGGAACCTGGCTTTCATGGAGTCCCTCATTGCTGTGCACCACTGAATGAGTTCGTCTTTCTCACCGGGTGTTAGGACGGCGTTGCGATGGATGATCAGGTACGACGGGAGCGGCATCTTGTCCTCTTTGACCTGCTCGATGATGTCGTTGAACCTGTGATATTGCTTCATCAACCGGTATCCGGCATACTCATCGAAATTTACTCCGTGCTTTCCATCCCGGATATGTTTGTTGAGCCACCATCCCACCGGCTGGATTTCGGCATACCAGGGATACTCGGTGTTGTTTGTATGGCAGTCGTTGCATGCTCGCTGAAACATCTGCTGAATCGAGGATGGAACCGGGAAGTGCTGTGTGATTGAAAGCGTGGGTTGCTCTTTTGAGATGTTTTTTTCCGGACGAATAAACTGAATGATCACCACAGCGACAACCAGGACCAGCAGAATCCACTTCAGCGCTTTCATTGCACGACCTTTCTATGGTTTTTGGTTGATATCCCCGTCGGGGATGTGATGCAAAGAAGAGGGTTGTGGGTCATAATAAGAAGCTCTTCAGGCAAATTCCACAATTGAGAATCGCGGGGAAACGCCTCCCGAAATGAAAACCCCAAGACAATGCCACCGGCGCGCGAAAGCCACGCGCCGCCTTCACTGCCTGTGAAGACGATGCCTTCCGGGGATATTCGTCGGGAACTAGTGAGGAGCGTTCTTGTGAAGATACTCGAGTATGACGGAGCGCTGTTGATCGCTCATCCTGGGCGCCGTTGCCTGAAGCAGCTTTCCGAACGCCTCGATTTCCTCCGGGGAGCCCGGATAGCCGATGTTCTGGTTCTTCGGCATGACGTTGGAGTCCGCCAGTTTCTTTCCTTTTGCGTCGAGAAACGCGTAAAACGGAAGTCCTGACTGTTCTCCGCCGAGGTCTGCCGCAATCGTACGCCCTCCGGGATTCTCGAGCGTCTCGGCCTTCTCGCCATTCTCAAAGACATCAAGCCTCGTGATGACGTAGTTCTCATCCATCAGCTTGTGAATCGACGGCTCCTCAAGCACCTTGTCCAGCCGTTTGCACCAGCTGCACCAAGAAGCATGGAAAAGAACGAGGACGGATTTTTGAGAAGACCCGGCTGTTTGAAGGGCTGCTTTGAGAATGACGTCTGCAGATTCGGGTTTTGTGGATTGCGCTGACGCGAGACTGACAGCGATGAGGATCAGACTACCGGCGATCATGCGGCGCATGTGTGTGCTTTCAAGATGGATGCGTTGCAGGACGAGAAGCAGGGATTCGGAATAAGGTCAGGCCTTGCGCCTTTGTTCCCTGTCGAGAAACACCTGGAACATCGGCTCGAGATCACTGAGACCGCTTTCGATAAAATACGTGATGCCATCGCCAAACGAATGGAGAATCACAACTGCGTTGATGTTGGCATCCCGCTCGGTTGCACGGTGGAGGCGTGAGGTCATCCCCTTGTTGACCGTATTGACCTCCTTGTAAATCTCCTGGAGGCCTTTCAACTCCCAGTCGGGTGTCTTCCCCTGCCGCATCATGAGAAATTGGGCGGTAAGGTAGGACGACACAGAGCGGAAAAACGTCTCAATGGAATTGGCAAAGGGAAGATGAAACCGTGTCATCGGGCGCAGCTTGTCGCACACCGGGCAATTGCTCGTGGACATGTAAATGCCGATGATGGCGCTGAGCCCCTTTTGAAGTGTGGTTTTCCTGAAGTAGGTTCGCTGAGCTGTCTCGACGGTCACTTCCGCCGCCTCGTAGGATGCAGCGTCAGAAAACGCCTCGACGAGTCCGGCAAGGCTCACGGCAACAGGACAGTGCTCGACGGTGTCAGGCAGAGGGCAGTTCTCGCACTGGGAATACTTCAGTTTGGTCCATTCCGGCTTCGGATCTGGATCTTTCCGCAGGAGCTCAAGGGTATCTTCGTCCAGCACAACCTCAAACTGCTTTTCCCTGCCGTCCTGAAACCGGAACTTGTAAAGATAGGTGATGGTCTTCCGTTGTCGTTCTTGTCGCATAGTTCGCACTACCCGATCCAGACACAGCCTGGCGGCGTCAATCTCCTGTTACCGCGCTGATCCTTTTCGAAGGTCTTTCATTTTGTCCATGAATTGAGCAGGGGTCATTCCTTCGCCCTCCGAGGATCCGCCGGAAGATGCCTGGGCGGCAATGCCGGCAACTTGCTCGATCCTCGCTCTTGTTTTCCCGATGAGATCCATTGCTCCTGTCAGCGCCTTCTTACGCTCCTTCTCTGAATCCCCGGGGAGCTTCAACGCCTGCTCGAGGAACGTTTCGACCTTCTGCAGGGGCTCCGCAAGATCCTCAGTGAGGAACGCATGGTACTCGTGCTGCACTTCTTCGAGCGCCAGCTCGGTCGACCGCGACCGCACAAGCGAACGGAGCCTCGTGATCAGCTCTGTCGTGTCGACAGGTTTGACCAGATAGTCCTTGGCGCCGATTTTCAGACACTCGATTGCAGTGCTGAAATCGGCGAACCCCGTCAGCATGATGGCTTCGGTCTGCGGGTAAGTCTGGCGAATGATTGTCAGCGCTTCAATCCCGCTCATCCTTGGCATGTTGATGTCGAGGAGCACAACCTCTGCAGGTTTGGTCTTCAGCTTCTCGAGCGCCTCTTCTCCGTCAATGGCTGTATCGACATCAAACCCGGCCGATTTCAGTTTGAACTTGAGCGACAGGCGAAGGCTTTCTTCATCGTCGACAACAAGAATTCGTTCGTTCATAGGACCCTCTGGAGTTGGATTATCAATTCAATCTGCTACGGGTAACGTAAAGCTGAAAGTCGTTTGCTTGCCAATTTCACTCTCTGCCGTGATCCGTCCCCCCTGTGCTTCGACAATACGCTTGCAAATGACGAGGCCGAGACCGGTTCCCTTCTGCTTGATCACTTTCGCCGATGAAACCTGCTTGTAGCGCTCGAACAACAGCGGCACCTCATCAGCGGGAATCCCGACACCGCTGTCCACGATATTGAACCGCACAAAGTTTCTCTTCGAAATGCCGCCTCCGGCAATGACGTCTTCGACAACGGGCTGTGCGCCGATTGTGACAGTACCGCCCGCGCGAGTAAATTTCAGGGCATTGCTCAGCAGGTTCATTACAACCTGCTCGGTCTTGGCAGCATCCACATAGACAAGCGGGAGTTTCTCGGGGAGCGACCGAATGAGTTTCACATTGCGCTGCTTGAACTGGATGTCCATTTGGTGGAGCACAGGATCGACAAACAGTTCCACGGGCACCGGGTGCGGCTCGAAAGAAATCGTTCCCGCCTCGTATTTCGACAGATCCAGAAAGTCACTGATGAGCTCAAGCAGTTTTTTTGCTGACGAGTGGGCGGAGTTCAGTAATTCGAAATGATCATCGTTCAGCACGGCTCCCTTCCCGGAGTCCTGCAGCAACTCGATGACGCTCTTGACTCCGATGAGAGGACTGCGCAAATCATGGACCAGCATGGCCATGAAGTCCGCTTTCGTTCTTTCGAGCTCGGCTTCCGCGCGCTTGAGCTGAATCAGCATGCGTGTACGGACAAGCAATTCGTCCGTGTCGATGGGCTTCGTGAGGTACTGCTCCGCACCGAGCGCGAGTCCCGCCGCGATGCTTTCGGCATCTTTTCGCTGGGCCGTAAGGAATACAACCGGAATTTTTGCTGTCGACGGATTTGCCCGCAGCCGTTTCAGGGTCTCAAATCCATCCATCTCGGGCATTTGGATGTCGAGCAGGATGATATCGGGCTGCTTTTCCGCAGCCATGACAAGGCACTCCATCCCGCTCGTCGCGCGCAGCATGCGTACGGGTTTACGCTTCAGCGCAAATTCGAGAAGGTCGAGATTGTCCTCTGTGTCATCAACGACAAGTATGACCGGTTCGTTTTCTTCCATGGTCTCCTCGTTACGATTGTGCTGGCGGAGCAGCGGTGAGGATCCTCTTGATCGCACTGGAGATCGCTGCCGTCGTAAATGTATCCTTCATAAGATAGTCCGCCACGTACGGATCGAGTTCTTCGTGGTCCTGCGCTGTCAGAGATTTTCCAGTCAGGATGATGATTGGAATATTCTTCCAGCGTTCCTTCTGCTGCAGCTCGCGGACAACGCGGGCCCCGTCCATACCGGGCATGACAAGATCAAGAAGGATCAGTGAAGGGATCAAATCCTGAAGCATCTTCAGCGCTTCTTCGCCCCGCGTGGCAATTTTTACTTCGAGCCCGTCGCGTTTCAGCAGGTCTTTGCATGCGAGGGCAAAATCGAGGTTATCGTCAACAAGCAGGATAAACTGGTCCCCCGACTGGTAATGCTTCTTGACGAGCGAGAGGAGCCGCTTTGGATCCGTCGGCTTGGTCATGACATCCACCGCGCCAAGAGACAAGGCGAGAGGTTTGTTGTCGACAATCGAGTGAATCAAAACAGGAATGTCACGGGTCTGCGGATTCGCTTTCAGCTCGCGCAACACCTGCCACCCATCCTTCTTCGGCATCATGATGTCCAGTGTGATGATGGCCGGCTTCATACGCACTGCCATCTCCAGCCCTTCATCACCCGAGAGCGCGCCCGCGATTGAATAGCCTTCAGGCACGAGATACTTCCGGAGGATCTCAATGACATCCGGGTCATCGTCGATGCTGAGAATCTGCACGCGGCCGCCGTCCGTCGTCGGGCGCGGCAGGGCCGAGGAGAGTGGAACCTGCGGCGGCGCGGGCGCCGGCTCTGGCCGCTTTGTCGGAGCTGCGGCACTCTGCTGTGCCTCCACGAGCTGCTGCGGTATCCTGATGGGAATCGTCATTGTAAACGTCGATCCTTTGCCGAGTTCGCTATCGACGACAAGATCTCCACCGAGCATCCGGGCAAGTCTCCGCGCGATGGGCAAGCCGAGCCCGGTTCCCTTATACTTGCGCGTGTTGCTGCTGTCCACCTGCTGAAACTCTTCGAACACACGGCCAAAATCCTTCGGCGCGATGCCGATGCCGCTGTCCTTCACGGCGAAAGAGATCATTCCGCCATCCTGCTGTGCAACCTTGATGGAGATCCCCCCCTTCTCCGTGAATTTTGCCGCGTTGCTCAGGAGATTGACGAGAATCTGCCTTACCTTGACAATATCTGTCGTCAATGATGGCAGGTTCGACTGAATATCCTGTGTCAGTGTAAGCCGTTTCGACTGGATGAGCGGTTCGACAATCAGCAGGCAATTCGAAAGGAACGATGGGACGTCTTCGGTTTCAACGCTCAGGGTCATCCGCCCTGATTCCAGCTTCGAGATGTCCAGGATGTCGTTGATCAGTTGCAGAAGGTGGCGCCCGTTCTTCAGGACCTTCTCGAGTGCCATGCGCTGGTCATCGGTGAGAGGATCGCCGCTCGGACCAAGAAGAACCGAACTGAACCCGATGATCGAATTCAGCGGCGTCCGAAGCTCATGCGACATGCTCGACAAGAAATCGGATTTCACCTTGTATGCCTTTTCGATTTCCTGATTCTTCGAGCTCAGCTCTTCGTTTCGTTTTGCAATTTCGACCGAAAGATTCCGGGTTTCCTCGAAATTCATCGCGTTCGTAAGGGCGACTCCGAGCTGCGGGACCGAATTCCTCAGAATGTCTTTCTCGAGCTCACCGAATTTCTTCGTCGCCCCGAGAACCAGCACACCAAGGACCTCGTCACGGAACACCACCGGTGTCGCAACGATGTACGATGGAACCAGCTCTCCCAACCCTGTCTCAACGACAAACCCCGAGGTCATGGAGATTTCGTCAACCTCGATGGACTTTGCCTCCGCCGCACACTCACCGGGGATACCATCGCCAAACGCGATCTGCCTCTTCAAGCCACCTCCGGCCCGCAACGCATACCCGCTCACGAGATTGAGCACGCGTTCGCCACGCTCGACAAGATAGAGAGCACCAAGCACGGCATGGGTATGCTTGCAGAGAATCTCGAGTCCTTTGCGTTCCACATCCTGAATCGATGCCGATGAGTTCAAAGTCGTCACCAGCTCCGAGTACGCGTTCAGCCGGTTGTAATTGTTTCCCAGCATGGAGGACATGCGGTTGAAATCGATGGCGAGATCGCCGAGTTCGTCGGTCTGGCTCAGCCGGATCGGCTCGAAATTCCCCTCCATGATACTTCGTGTGCCGTCTTTCAGCACGCGGATGGGACTCGTGATGGAGCGAGTGAGGATGAATCCGAGAATGAGCGAGAAGGCCGCGAGGAGAACATTCACCACGATGATGAAGAAGCTTATATTCCCGCTCAGCCGCGTGGCGATGTCAAGATAGCGAATCTGGGTGGGCATCCTTCGCGAGTACAGCGAGCCGAGGATGTTCCGGGCAGAGCTCAAATGTCTCACACGGGCATCGAGATCGGTGATTTCCCGCACCCTGTTATCCAGGTCTTCGGAGCGTCCCTTGGACACGCGTTCATCTCCAAGCGCGATCAGCTTGTCTCCGACGTCCTGCTTCCACTGGTTGGAGAACTCATGTGCGGTTCTCATATCCGAGTGGGCAGCGCTGTCGGACATCCATGCTTCCACCACGTCAAATTGTCCCCGGAGGTCCTTCCAACCCTGGAGGTATTTTTCCTTTTCGTCCGATTCCCCGAGCTGAGCGTAGCGATACGCCGAGGTGGGGATATCGTTCTGAAGCGAGCGGATCTGCTCAATCGCGCCCAGCGCCCTCATCTCCGTCGTCGCCACAGCAAAATTCTGCTGAATTTGTGACAGCAGCACGAGCGTGAGCGCGGTCATCGCCGTCAGGATCAGCAACAATACGCCGAAGTATGTCAGCACTTTCCAGAATAATTTCGATCGCAGCATATGTCCTTCACACGTTCGTGATCAATCAGTGGCCTGCCGCAGCATGCTGAAGAGATCGATTACAAATACTTTTTCATGAGTGTCAGGAGTTCTTCAGGATCCATCGGTTTTGTATAGTAGTCGGAGCATCCCATCTCGCGCGCCCGCTGTTTATCCTCAGGCTTCGCCTGAGCGGTAAAAGCAATGACCGGGATGTCCTTGGTCCGGCTGTCGGCTTTCAGAATCGGCACAGCCTGCCAGCCATCCATGACGGGCATCTGCATGTCCATCAGGATCAGGCTGGGTGGATTTGCGAAGGCCTTGTCAAGGGCTTCCTGGCCGTTCTCGGCGATTTCAAGACTGACATCCAGCCGGCTTCGCGCGACCACAAAACTCACCAGGTCGCGGTTGTCTTCATCATCTTCGACGAGTAAAACGATCTTACTCATACGTGGTCTCCTCTCGATTCAAGCAGCGTACATACACCCGGCAGCGCCGGCTATTTCAAGGACGAGATATATTCGCGGAACCAGGTGAGTTTCTCATTCATCAGGTTCGTGAGTTCTTCATAGTCGATCGGCTGTTTGACAACTCCCTCGTTTGGCTTCAGCTCTGACGACTTGAGCTGCGCCATTTCTGCGGGGTCGCCGATCAGGATAAACGGGACGTAGTTGAACTTCGAATTCACACGAAGCACGTGGAGAAACTTGATGCCGCTCAGTCCTCCCGGAAAATCGGTGTCGCAAAGGATGATGTTCGGATTGACCTTCTCGATCTTTTCCAGCGCATTTTCCGGTGTCATCGCCTGAACGACTGCAAAACCCGATGATTTGAGCCTTGGCGTGATATCCTCCTTCGCGCCGATCATCTTTGAAACAAACAATACTGTTCCCTTGTACTGGTCCGCCACGAGATCGAGGAGGAATTTCGATTCGTTTTCAAGGTACTCTGCGACACTCACCTGATACACCTTGCGCAACCATTCCAGCGTCGAGGATGAGCTTCGGAGGAGTTTTCGCTTTGCGACAACCTCCTTGACCGCCTTGCTGTACATGTCGAGTTTCACTTCGCGGATCAGCGATTGCTCGACATCCGCGGGGATCGACAACGAGAGCGCCTTCTGATTGAGCTCCTGGGCCGTCTTGTCGTCCGGTGCACCATTCTTCCATGCCTCCTCAAGCGCTTCACGGAGCTGCTTGACGGGGCTCTGGAGGTTCAGCCTGCTGATCTCCTGACGTGCATTTTTCTCCTGCTCGAGGGCACGCGTAAGCTCTTCCACCTGGCGGCGCATGTCCTCCAGTTTACGTTGCTCCTCCGCAACACGGAGATCAGCCTCCTTGCGGCGCGTTTCCTCCGCCAGCCGTAATTCCTCCTGACGGCGGCGCATTTCCTCGCGCATCTTTACTTCGAGTTCTTTTCGCAGCCGCTCTTCGGAGGCCGCAATCTCTTCGTATTGTTTCCTTCGATCCTCTTCTTCCTGGATCTTCGCTTCAATCTCTTTGCGTCTCAGCTCCTCGGTTGCCGCACGCCGCTCGAGTTCCTTGCGCTTTTTTTCCTCCTCGGCGACGCGGATTTCAAGCTCTTTCCGTCGCGATTCCTCTTCCACAGCACGCGCCTCAAGCTCCCGACGCCGCCGCTCCTCCTCCCTCCGGGCCATCTCCTCCCGGAAGCGCTGCTCTTCTGCGGCGATCCTTGCTTCCATTTCCTTCCGGCGCTGTTCCTCGGCTGCGATACGGGCTTCCAGTTCCCGGCGCTTCTGATCCTCAGCTGCCGCACGAATTTCAAGCTCGCGGCGGCGTTGTTCCTCCGCCGCCAACGCTTCCGTCTCCCGCTGCCGGCGCTCCTCAGATGCGATCCTGTATTCGAGCTCCTTGCGCTTTCGCTCCTCTTCAAGCACACGTGCCTCAAGCTCCCGACGCCTCTGCTCCTCGGCGATTGCCCGCGCTTCGAGATCCCTGCGCCTGCGCTCTTCGAGCGTTCTGCTGTCTTCCTCGCGGCGTCGCCCCTCTTCGGCGGCAAGCCTGAACTCCAGCTCGCGCTGTCGCTGCCGTTCGGCTTCGAGCCGCGCCTCGAGCTCACGACGGCGTTGATCTTCCGCAGCTGCGAGCGCATCATGCTCGCGCTTTTTTTGCGTTTCGGCAGCAGCGCGTTCAGAAGCCTCCTTCTGGCGTATCTCGGCGAGCATACGGACGGCTTCTTCGCGCCTTCGCTCCTCAGCCAGGCGGGCTTCTTCTGATTGCGGGTTTGCCTGCGCTGGTGGAGCCGTTGCGGCAGGCGTCACATCGACAGGCTGTGGTTCAGGATGAGTTTCGGCGGAAGGGGTCGCTGCCACCGGCTGTTTCGGCGGAGCCGGGGCTGGTTTGGGAGCAGGTTTCTGTGCGGGGGCCGGTTGTGCGGCGGCCTCTTTCTTTTTTGATGCCTCGAAATGAGCGATGCGGTCCTGGAAGGCGAAAATGTAGACGTTCGAAGGATCAAGTTCTTTCGCCTTTTCGAGCTGCTGTTTGGCGAGATCGAACTGAAATTCCTTGAGGTACTTGTCGGCTGCAAGGAGGCATTGACGCGCAGCATCCTTTGCGGCGTTGAGCTTCGTGAGATCCTGAACGGTATTTACAGTCTTGGCCGACACAGCAAGTGAGCGACTACGATATGTTTCCGAGAGAAAAACTTCCGTTGTACATCACATACCGCCGAAGTGCGGTTTACCCAATGTCACCCAAGGACATCATCCAAGCGTACACCTTCAGATCATCCGCCTCCGAAGCCACATCGGTTGAAGGTGCACAAAAAAAGCCACAAAAGAAAGAACTTGGCTTCCTTGACCAATCGAGAGATCCGGATGTTCTCAAGGCGGGTGTGGGAGGTCTGCGTGAGCCATCACGGCATTTCAGGTCTGAGATCCCGTCCCCGAATATGCCTCAAGATTGACGTCCTCTGCATCTTCACGCAGCGAAGAGTCTGCTTGCCTGATATCAAGCAGCTTGGACAGAAGCTGAAAAAAGCTGTTATGCACCACCACGGTACTGCACCACCGGGGTTTGCGTCACCATCAATAGGACGCAAGTCCGGTGTAGGTCACTTTTGAAAGGTAGAGCGGCTGTTCCACAGTGACCTCGATCTTCTTGAAATATGTCTTTGACGTCGTCAGCACGTCAGGTGTACCTGCATTGACATAGTACACTTTCACCTTAACGATGAAGCCGGAGATATTTCCGAAATTTACGATACGCTGGTATCCATCGTAATCGTCCATGTCGTTCAGACCCTTGATGGATTTGTACGTCCTTCCATTATAACTCGTGTCGGCCTGGTAGGTGATGATGCCGCGCTCCGCCAGCGACGGACCCCACTCGTTCTTCGTCGTGTCATACGGACTGAATGCCGACGTGGCCTGGTATCCAAGCGTGTCTGAGTACGCGTCGAACTTCTTGCTCATGATTTCCAGAAGCATGTCATTCGCAATTGTCGCGGACGAAACGAGCGCCTCGGCCTGCAGCTGTGCCGTCGTGTTTTCGTTGATCATCCTGTTCGCGCTTATCACGGACATGATCAGGAGCATCAACATTCCGGCGGTCAACATTGTTTGTCCAAGATTCATGCGAATCTTCCCCTTGCGTCAGACAAACATCTCCGGTCAGCTACCATGGTTTTCAGTTCACTCCCCGCGCTTTCAAGTACGGCTGATTTTCTCCAGTTATTTCTTCGCAGTCGGATACGTCACTCCCCTGAGCTGAACATTCTTCAGATTTCCGTTCAGCATATCGTGCAGATGTTGCGTGTAGTTTACATCCGTGAAATTGCCGTGCAGCACGTTGGCCATGTCAAGCATGGATTTGACTGCTGATGCAATGACGCTGTATTCCTGTTTGAGGTCGGCGAACACCTGCGTCAGGCGCTGCTGCCCCTCGTCCGCTACAAACGGCCTTAGTTTCGTTTCATGTTCCTGGATGTTCAGTGAGACCATCGACAGCGAATTGTTCACGATCTGGGCGATGGATGCCAGCGTGCTGTGGAACGTCTCGATTGCCACCAGGCTCTTTTCACGCTCGCGTTCAATCGCCTCCCGGCGTTCTTTTTCCTTCCGGAACAGATAGCGCTCAACGACACCGTCGATCAGGATCCCGATGTGATCGATCTCCACCTGTTCTTTCCGCACATAATCGTACGCGCCGAGCTTCATCGCTTCGACAGCCACACCCTCGGATCCCGCCGCAGTCATCATGACGACCGGCGTATCGATCTTCTGCTCGTGCATCCATTGCAGCACGTTGAGTCCGGAGATGCCGGGCATCCGGTAGTCGAGCAGGATGACATCGAACCGGTCGTGTTGGAGCGCCTCGATTGCCGCCTCGCCGGAATCGGCCGAGCGCACGCGGTACTTTCCGCCTACTGACAACGCCTGCTTCATGGCAATGCGGAATGCATCGTCGTCATCAACCATCAGAAGCGTTCTGTTCTCACCTGTGTTTGATGCGGTATTCATCTGGTTCTCCTCAAAGAAAACAATCCTACTCCTCGTCCTCCATCGTTACTGCGGCGATCTCTTCAAGTGTCGTGAGACCTCTTTTGACGAGCTGAAGTCCGGAAATTCTGAGCGGCTGCATGCCGCGTTTGATGGCTTCCTGCCGAATCGCTTCGTCGTCCACGATATCGCCCGCCTGCAGAATATGTCTGCGGATCGATTTGGTGAACGGGAGCGCCTCATAGATGGCCGTGCGCCCTTTGAATCCTTTGATACAGCTGATGCACCCCACTGGTCTGAAAAGTTTTGCCTCCCCGAGTTCTTCTTCTTTCAACCCAAGCTTCACAAGCGCCTCAAGGTCCGGCTGTTCGACCGGAACCTTGCACCGGTCACAGAGCTTCCGGACGAGCCGTTGAGCGAGGATAATGTTGATCGAATACGCAATGAGGAATGGCTCAATGCCCATCTTGAACAATCGCGAGACAGCGCTCGCAGCATCGTTCGTGTGGAGCGTTGAGAGGGTCAGGTGGCCCGTGTTTGCAAGCTTGATCGCGAGATCTGCGGTCGTCTTGTCGCGAATTTCACCAACCATCACGATGTCCGGGTCATGACGGAGGATGGCCCTCAGGGCCCCCTCAAAATCCAGCTTGGGATTCAGCTTGACCTGCCGCGCCCCTTCAATAAAGAACTCTACAGGATCTTCGACCGTGATCACGTTCACAGACGGGTCGATGATTGTGCGCAGGGCCGAAAACAGGGTCGTGCTTTTGCCGCTTCCTGTAGGGCCGGTAACGACGATCATGCCGTAGGGGCGTGTAATCGCCCTTCTGAACGTCTCGAGCGAGTATGGATCGAACCCGATGTCCTCAAGCTTTGTGCTGAACGACGGCTCCTGGAGCACGCGGATGACGATCGACTCGTATTTGCTCTTCAGTTCCTTCCCGATCGTCGGGATGACGGACACGCGGAACCGGATGGTCTTTCTATCGATGTTGAACTGCGCGAAACCGTCCTGCGCTGCGCTCCGCTCGAACCGGTCGAGGTTCATGGCACGGTCCTTCACGACTGCAGCAACGGCCTCGGCGCGTGACTCTGTGTTTGCATACCACATCGTCAGCTTGCCGTCCACTCGAAAATGGAACTCGGTCCGTTTCTCTCCACGGGGGATGACGTGAATGTCACTTGCACCCACGCGGACAGCATCGATGAAGACGTTTTCAACGAGATCCACAAGTCCGCTGCGGTTGATTTCCTCCTCGAGCTCCTGCTCGTACATCTCGGAGTCTTCTTCCAGCTCGGCGACGGACATATCGCGGGCATCAGACTCGAGATCCGCATACCCTGATCGTGTGATATTCACACGCTGCCAAAGGTCTTCCCATTGGCTCATGCGGATGTAGCAGATTTCAAATTTCTGGAAGGGGAAGGACCGCGCGATCGCGTAGACCTCTTTCCGCGTCGGATCGGGCGTCACAACCATGAGCCGCTCGGGACGGTCGGGATCCATCATGTACGGGAGCACCCGGAATTCGAGGGCCATCGCACGGACGGTGGAAGGAAGGCCATTGAGATGTTTCCGCACGAACGCGAGGACTTCATCGTTCAGTTCTTCCTCACGGATGTGGAGTTTGCGGAACGCGTAGTAGTCCGCGATTTCTTCATAGACCTTGTCGCGGTCGACCTTGACGTCATCAACGAGAACCTGCGGCAGCTTGCGGCGGCGGTCATGCGCCTCACGGCTCATGATCTCCAGCGCGGCCAGGAGCTGGTCGGGCGTAATAATTCCTTTTTCGACGAGCAGGTCGCCGAATTCTCGCTTGGCTTTCCGTGTCTGCGCCGTTGTCGACACTGTTGTTTACCGATCCCGTAAGTCTATGATTGTATCGGGTTTCGACGTCATCGTCGATTGTACGTCACGCTTCGGCTCGATCTTGATCGAGGCCGTTTCAGATGAAAGCATCGTCAGGAACACCATGGCAACCATGATGACGATTGAGACGCCGACCTCGATGACGTTCACGAGGTTCTTCATCGCATACCGGTTTTCCATCTCGTAATAGTCCGCGAGCTGCACGGATGTTACCTTCACGCTTCCTGTTTCCGCCGCCGTGCGAAACCGTGAGATGATCATCTCGGGAAAGAAGGCGGTCATCTCCATCGCCTTCCAAAACTCCGTCCCGTATTTCAACATCGTGGGAACCGCGACGGTCTTGATCTGGCGCTCGAGGTACCTGTTGCGGCTTGCTTCCGCCGCGTGCTGAATTGCGTCAATGTTCTCGCCCGAGGTATAGAGGATCCCGAGAACGCGGCAGAACAACTCCGAACTTGTGTTCTTCAAAATTCTTCCAACGTACGGAACCTTGGTCACCCACTTGTCGAACCACACTCTGCCATTGAGTGTCATGATGTAGGCATAGAAGCTTCCTATCGCAGCCCCCGCCGTCGCGACGATGAGAATAATGTTCTCTCGAAGAAAATGGCTGGCTCCCATCGAAAATGCCGTCAGCGGCGGCATCTCGCCCATGACAGGTTTCAGCATCTCCACCATTCTCGGCAGCAGGTACATGACATAGAAGAGCAGCGCCCCGACGAGAGCGAGCGTGGTGACCGCAGGAAGAATCATCGAACTCAGCAGACCCTTTTTGAAATCCGCCTGCCGCTCGACGAAGCGAGCGACACTCTCGAAGATTGACTTCATGTCGCCGCTCTTTGATGCGATCCCAAGCATCAGGGCCGTGTCGTGCCCGATAACTTTTCCCTGTCGCAGGAATGCATCGCGGGAATCGACACCGTCTTTCAGATCCCGTATGATTGCCCTCAGTGCCCCGCGCAGGTTCTTATCACGTACGTGCCCTGCCATGATCTGCAGGATCTCATTGTACGGGAGTTTTTGCTCCAGAAGCTTCGCGCTTGTCCCGATGAACGTCACCACCTCGTCGGGAGAGGCGGCGAAACGAACATCGTAGAAACGATTGACGCTCTTGACCGTGAACCCAAGTTTTTCAAGTGCACTGACGACTTCTTCCTTGGTATAGGCGCTTTGGACACCGTCGATTTGAGATCCTCCGCGGAGGACGCGGTAGGAGTACGACCTCTTCTTGCTGACCGAAATGTGCTTCCACCCATAGTTCTTTGCAAGACCGTGGGCTTTCTTCCGCGCAGCCATCATCGACATCGAGGTGATATACCTCTGGATGGGCCGCCCGGACTGATCGGTCGCCTGGATTCGGTACTCTGAAGCGGTCAGTTGAGGCATCGCCTGATCAAACTGCTATGTACGGATTGAGACGTGGTCGCCGACGGAACTTGCGCCACGATAGCTCGATCCACAATGGTGACAGTATTTCCCCTCAGGGTGAAGGATCGGGGTCCCACACCGGGAACATCTGTCAATGAGCTTTGAACCGCACAGAATGCAGTAGTAATTGTTCTCGAGGACATGAGAAAAATTACTGCATTCAGGGCAAAGCCGGTATTGATTTTCGTTTCGAGACTCGCCAGTCAACAATCACCCCGATAAACCGCAACGTGACATATAGTATACGATAACACGCTAACAATTCCAAGAGAAGCTATTGCTGCAGGCAAGAATGAGGTCATTGAGGGGGAAGAAGGCGGGAGAACGGTCGTGCGGCGCGCTACCTGAAGCGTTTCAACAACGGGTCGTCGCCAATGTACCGCGTCTCAAGTCTGCCCCGATCCTCGCTCCCATCCACGCTGACAGCCGACGGAAGGTCGTCTATAACGTGACGCGCCATTCCAATCCTCATCTTCGGGAATTCATACGCCGAGCCGCAGTGGTAACAGAATTTCCCATGCGGATGAAGAATCGGTTTGCCGCAACGCGAACAAGCCTTTGCCAGCGTTGTGCCGCACTCATGACAAGAACGGATGTGTTCACTCGAGAGAGAGTAGCGACCGCAGTGGGGGCAAATGCGGAATGAAAGAGAGGGCATGGATCGAGTCGCACAATGTACCAATTGCGGCTGCGGATCGATCAACGATCGCGCTGGACGTAGTATTTTGTCACTTCCCAGCTCGCGCGGTGCATCTTCCGAGGACCCTGCTTTACATATCCATAACTCCCCGACAGATCTGTCCGTTCCACTCTCGCAGTGACAACTCGAGGAACGCCATTCAAATACACCGTGACGGTCAGGTTCGTGTAGTCGTACGCGCCGTAGGAGTAGGTTCGGGGATCCCAGACATATGAGTTCCAGTGAGAAGTGAAGCTGTAGGTGAACGTCCCACCGCCGAGAGCTGTACGAGTGCCCGAAAGGTCACCGCCGCCGTACGAATAGAACAAACTCAACGCACTTCGAACGGCTGCAGCCTGCACGCGCTCGAACTGTACGCGGTTCACCTCAACCAAAGCGGTGTTGACGTCGTTCGTTTGCACCTTCTTCAACGAAACGGCATAGATACCGACGATAAGCGACGTTGCACCGATCAGAATTATTTTGGAAGCACTGCCCATGAAAGCCTTTGGTTGACTACAGATTCGCTGGGTGAACCTGAAAATCTGTTGTGATTGCGATTGTTCCCGTGACGCTCGAATACGCTTTGCTCACGGCATCCGCAGCCTGACTGACGAGACGGACGCGGACCGCGACGATGTTGGCAAGAGTCGCTGTCTGATTGCCGGCGTTGTCGTAGTACGTGAATGAAACCGTCGAGAAATTGCTGCCGAGAAGAAGATCCTTTCCGCTGTTCTCGTTATTCACGTACCGATAAAGCTTTCGCAGCCCTGTCGAGTTGTCGTAAGAGGTCCAGTATCGGATCGTCTCTGGTGTACCTCCTCCATTGACGTCACCGGAGAACTGCATGTTGGTGTCGGCTGCAGCGGAGAACGTGGTTCCCGAAACATTGTAACCGGCCATGTTCAGATCCGAATAGATGATGCTGTCAACGGCAACTGCAAGGATCTTCGCGTTCGCCTGCTGATTACTTTGGTACAGAGCATTGTTGAGATTCACTGTCAGCGTGAGCATGACAGTGATCAACGACGCTCTGATTACCCAGGAACCGAGAAGATCAAGAAAAATTGTCATCGACTAGTTAGGAGCAACTCTGAATGTGAGCGCGAACCGATAGAATAATATGCTTTGCACAATTCCTAATCTCAAAAACAGTACCACGACACATTCATAATGAGAATACATCATTTTGGGCAGAATTTCAAGTACAATCTTGAACTACCAAACGCAATTCCGGAATTTCCAGAAAAAGCGCCAATCTCATTCCGAGAATACCAGAATTCGAAAGGTTGTTGGAATGCTTGAAAACACTGAGGAAAACTGACATCTTTGCAGGATCGAAGGGTCGAATGTACAAAAAGGTACATTTTGATTGAATCGCAACTGCAGTTGCAGGCAATCGCTAATCCGACTGCCGTTGAGAATAGAGTCTTCTCAGTTTTATTCCCAGTTTGGAACACTTGTCATACAGTGTCTTTTCCGGTACCCCCAGAAGTATCGCACTCTCTTTGACGTTCCAGTTGGTTCGCTCGAGGGTCCGCATGATCACGAGGCGGGCAGCGGAGTCCCGCGCTTCACGTTCGATGTCTGGGAGTGACTGCCCCTCGACAATGGATGCACCTCCCTCCACCATCTCCTTTGGAAGATGTTCCGGATCGATCGAGGCACTTGGAGAGAGCAGGATCGCGCGCTGAAGAACGTTTTCCAACTCCCTTACATTCCCGGGCCAGTTGTATTGCATCATGTAATCAAGTGCTTGCGGGTTGACGGTGATGGAAGGCTTGTTGAGTGACTTGCCGAATCGTTCAAGGAAGTGATCTACGAAGAGAGGAATGTCCTCCTTGTGTTCGCGCAGCGGCGGGAGGTGAATGGGATACACATTGAGCCTGTAAAAGAGATCCTGGCGAAAATCGCCGCGCTCTGTCATTACACCGAGTTCGCGATTTGTTGCAGCGAGCACACGGACATCGACCGGGATCGGGCTCGTACCGCCAATCCGGTCAATTTCTTTTTCCTGCAACGCGCGCAGGAGCTTCACTTGAAGATGGACATCGAGTTCGGCAATTTCATCGAGGAAGATCGTCCCGCCATCGGCAAGTTCAAACTTGCCAAGTTTCGTACTCGCGGCCCCTGTGAACGATCCTTTTTGATGTCCAAACAGTTCGCTTTCAATCAGTTCCTTCACGAGTGAAGCGCAATTCACCGTGACAAAGACGCGCTGACTACGCTTGCTCTTTGCGTGAATCTCGCGTGCAACAAGTTCCTTCCCTGTTCCGGATTCGCCGGTGATGAGCACAGTCACATCGGTCATGGCAACGCGCTGGATCGACTCAAACACTCTCTGCATGACAGGGCTCTGCCCGACGATGCGCCCTGAGACACGCTCGACCTCCTCGCGCAGCAGTTCGTAGTCACGCTTCAACTCACGCTCCGCAAGCGCCTTCGTAACCAGCGTTTTCAACTCTTCGAGTTTAGGAGCTTTTGAAATGTAATGGTAGGCTCCCAGCCTCATGGCCTCAACGGCGCTCTCCACCGAAGGACGGGCCGTCAGGATGATGACCGGAAAGTCGGGCATCGATTCCCTGATTCGCTTGAGTGTCTCGATGCCGTTCTGGGGGGGGCGCAGTGCAAGCTCAAGGAGGATGACGTCAACCTTCTTGTGGCCAAGAACGTCAAACGCGCCCGCCTCGCTCTCAGCAACGAGAGTGTTCAATGATCCCTCCGCCATGGCACGAAATTCTGCACAGAAGGCGGCATCATCATCGAGCAGGAGTACTGTGCGGACCTCATTCATGTTCTGATTCACACACGGGTGTTTTCGCTGGCAGCCAGAAACTGTAATCTAATATACGCAAGAACCGCCATAACTTAAAACTGCATCAGACCAATACCCGCCGAGCCTGACGCAGAAATGAGCGAGAACGGGCGAATTCCCCGGCCGCACATTCTTCCCTGTGCGGTTCTCGGTTGAAGCGATCCAGGCTACATAATGGGAATTTGTGGAACACCGCGTAGCTGCACGTCCACACCCCAGGCAGGAATTCTTGCCGCCGCTTCATCTGGCGAGCATCATGCGGGAAGGTTTCATAGCGTGAGTGGACGCTGCTGGGATCGAACCAGCGACCTCCGCCTTGTAAGGGCGGCGCTCTGAACCAGCTGAGCTAAGCGTCCAAAAATTGATTGTCAATGAATCCAGACCTGCTGCGACCACAGTCCCGACGGAGTCGGGGGCGGCGCTCTGAACAAGCTCTCTGCCCGCCTTGCTGCAACTTTTGGCGGAGAGCTAAGCGTCCTGCCGAATCGGCGAGAACAAAAAGAGTTGTTTGCCCGATGAGGCCACACTTGGGACTCTGACATGCATCGTCGGAAAACCGCTACCAGGGGCGTGAATTCACCGAGTTACGTCCAAGATACCAAAATCGATTTTCTTATACAATAAGCGGACTCCTACGCATTGTCATCTCAAGAGAAGAAGCTTCTTCTCCCCAACGAAGGAGTCGGCTTTGAGCCTATAGACGTACACACCGCTCGTGAGTTTGCTTGCATCAAATCTCACCTTGTAGTTGCCGGCAGCACAATACTCATCCACCAGCGTCGCCACTTCCTGTCCAAGGATATTGTAGATCTTCAACGTGACGTTGGTGGCATGTGGAAGCGAGAACTCGATGAACGTGCTCGGATTGAAAGGATTGGGATAGTTCTGCTCCAGAACAGTGGTGCTCGGCAA
>DATJQB010000215.1:0-3251 GCA_035506075.1 Bacteroidota bacterium
CCGGAAACAACATCTGGATCCCCGACGGGTCGAAGGATATTCCCGTCGACCGGAGCACACGACGCTCGTTGTTGAAGGAGTCCCTCGATGAAATCTTCCGCGAGAAATACCCCAGGGAACATCTCAGGGACACTCTCGAAAGCAAATTGTTCGGATTGGGACTGGAGGCGATGACGGTCGGGTCGCACGAGTTCTACCTCGGCTATGCCGTCCGGAACGGGATCGGCCTTTGCATCGACACCGGGCATTTTCACCCAACGGAGCAGATCGGCGACAAGATCTCCTCGATCCTGCTGTTCGTCGAAGACCTTCTTCTGCATGTCAGCCGCGGCGTGCGATGGGACAGTGATCACGTAGTGATCTTCACCGACGAACTGCAGTTCATCGCTCAGGAAATCGTGCGCTGCAACGCCCTGCATCGTGTCAATGTCGGCCTCGACTATTTCGATGCGAGCCTGAACCGGATCGGCGCGTATGTCATCGGCGTCCGGGCGGCACAGTTGGCGTTCCTTTTCTCATTGTTAGAGCCGACCGCGAAGCTGAAAGAGTATGAGGATGCCGGGAAGAACTTTGAACGGCTGGCGTTCCTGGAGATCCTCAAAGCAAAGCCCTATTCTGCCGTCTACAATTACTATTGCCTAAGGAGCAATGTCCCGGTTGGAGAAGACTACATTGGCGAGATTCAGAAATATGAGAGGGAGGTCCTGAGCAAGCGTTAGACCTTGGCGATGGCATCAAACCGTCCGAACCGTGCGTGCCCTTATCGGGGCAACTGCGAATCAGAACAGTTGCCCCGTCACGACTCCCCGCTGAATCGTCTGGAAAGAGTGTTCTCTCACCACCCTGTATGCCATTCGTTTTGAGCGTATTCTCATCCGTTCCACCGTTTTGTCCCTCCTTTCGCCGCCTGGTGGCTTCCGCTCTCGCACTCGGTGATTAGCTACTTTTTCATCCTTTCGACCGATTCATTCAAAGTTCTCAATTGGCATACTACATATAGATCGAAAAGGAAGTCGCTCCTCTTCGGCAGGCCGCATTTGTGCGAGCTCACTAAATAGCAGAGTCTGAGGAGACACCGCCTCATGAACTGGGATCGTATGGAGGGTGAATGGAAGCAGAGGAGGGGGGAAGCCATACACCACTGGGGAGACTCCAGGAACGGTATGGCATTGCGAGTGAAGAGTCGAATCGTCAGCTTGACAACTTCATAAAAGTCGTCGTGCAGCTGAGAAAATCCAACGCGAAGCTCATTGTGCTACAAAAACGACTCCGGGACGTGAAAGCGGTCCGGAGGAAGACGAAGTCGATGAAATCTTAATGCTCGAGGTAGCAAATGCCGGACGAACAGAATGGCGCTTCATCAGAGACCGCCGCAGAGATAGAAATTGTGCGGTTGAACAGTGACAAGACCCGAAAGGACGACGATTCGGATGCCATGTATCACGTCTATTTTGAGCTTTCGGGATTTCCACCAAACAAGTGGAGAACCATCTTCGAAGGCCAATGGCAAGCGTTGAATGTGGCTAGAAAAGCAATGGTCGACGGGACCTTTCTCGTGATCCATTGCCCACTCGCGGAAGTCGCCTCAACCCATTTCCCTGCGTTGAAAAAGGTCGTTGCGGCGACAAATGAGGCGTATCGGAACTATGTGCAGAAGGCAGCGGCCGAACTCGAACGACGGGAGGACGTGTGGATACAGGAACGGAAAGACGTCGATGCGATGGCCGCGCAATTACGGTTTGACAAGCGAAAGCAGTGACCACGTGCTGCGCTGGACTAAGGTGATCATTGTCAGACCGGGGAAAAACGGACTACCGGTGATTCCGGATACAAATTAGAATCGGCGTCAACTTCGCCGAGCAGGGAGAATGTTATGTCAAGAGACAAGTTAGCAATGGATGTGCCGCTGCTTCAAAGCGTGCGGATGAAAGATGCTGTGTTTGCGGGGTGGCAGAAAGCCAAGTCGGGTCGAGCAATGGCATTGTATACCATTACTGCTTCCGGACATCCCTCACTCGGGTCGACGGTATCGCGCGACAGTCTGCGCAGGCTGCATCTCGGAATTCCCTGGACTCCTCCCCGACGAACCTTCACGAACGGTGAATCGTTTCAAGAATGGGACCCATGAACCCGTCTGACGTACAATGGACCCCGCGCGGAGAATATGAGATGGCACACAAGTGATGCGACAGAATCAGGGCCGCCGCCGGTGATGAACTTGATGCAGCGTGCTCGCACACTGAGGAGATCGATCCCGCACGGACGGTTGACGATCAAGGGACGGTTGACTTGCTCTTGAAGAACCTGGAGATTGAAGAAGGTCACGTCGAATGGGCGGTAGCGCCCGCGTGGTTTCTCTCGCAACAAAGGGTGTGGATCAAGTGAGGATGTCCTAGGGCTTATGCGGACGGTCAAGGAATTGGGATCGTAAGAGACAGAACATCGAAAACCAGGGGACCGCATTGAAACACTCCAGCGAGATTACGACGCTTTTTCTGGATATTGGCGGCGTGCTGCTCACGGACGGGTGGGACCGTCATGCCCGCAAACGGGCGGCAACACACTTCCATCTCGAGTTCCAGGAAATGGAAGATCGGCATCATCTGACCTTCGACACCTACGAGGAGGGGAAGCTCACGCAGGAAGAATACCTGGGCCGGGTGGTCTTCTACCAGAAGCGACCGTTCACCCGGGCCCAGTTTCGGCGTTTCATGTTCGCCCAGTCGAAACCTTACCCGGAGATGATCGAGCTGGTCGCGAAGCTCAAGATCCAGCACCGGCTGAAGATCGCCGTGGTCAGCAACGAAGCCCGCCAATTGAACGCTTACCGGATCAAAAAGTTCAAGCTCTACAGGTTTGTGGATTTCTTTGTTTCTTCTTGCTTTGTGCACCTTCGTAAGCCCGACGAGGACATCTTTCGGCTGGCGTTGGACATCGCCCAGGTCCCAACCCGACAGGTCCTCTATATCGAAAACACTCCGCTGTTCGTCCAGGTCGCAGAAGGATTGGGGATTCGAAGCATTGTGCACAAGGACTACAGAACCACATGCGAAAAACTTGCGTCGTTCGGTTTGCCAAATGAGATCGGAGTTCTCCGTGCAACCCGCTAACCCGAGCGTCCTGACGATAAACGGCTGATCGTCGAGAATCAAGTTTGCGCTATACCAGTTCGGCGATCTCATGAAGCGGATTGTTGATGGCAAGGTTGATCGTATCGGCCCGAGCGGTGCCAATCTAACATTCCATGTCCC
>DATJQB010000216.1:0-6227 GCA_035506075.1 Bacteroidota bacterium
CCAACGTGCACGGTGAGTATCCAGACGCCGTCAAAGAGGTGGCCGCTGAGCTCAACGTCAAAGTGATCGATCTTACGAACCTTTCGTGCGAATTCTTCAGCTCAAAGGGGCAGGAATACGTTTCGAGCCACTACTTCATGAATCTTCCCCCCGGGGCATTCCAGGCGTATCCAAACGGCCAGAAAGACAACACACATTTCCAGCCTGAGGGGGCTCGTGAAGTTGCACGACTTGTGTTCAATGCGATGAGAAAAATGTAGCACGAAACGGTTTCCCACCGTGTTGACCGGTGCCATCGCCGTGTGTCCACGACATTATCGTGTTGATCTCCGACTGGATGCTCAGTGGCATTGTGACCGCGAGAGTCATCGGCAATTTCATGTCAGACATCCCGAAAGAAACCACCGTCAAAAGACCTTCTCCCAGGAAAATCTTTGTGTACGATGTTGAGACACGTGCTTGGGGGGGGCACGAATTCAGGAGTGCGGAGGCCGGACGGTAGGACGTTTCATGAGTGGACACATTGTCGATGCCGCCCTTGCGTCCAATGATTGCCTTCCGAACTTCTCTCTTTCCCTCCGACTTTGTATATTGTCGTTACAGGCAGGCCTTCCTGGCGCGCCCGTACCGGGCCGCCCGGTGAACGAAATTGGCGGCAAGGGTGTTATGTATTCGGCTGAATTGACCAACGGTGGAAACCAAGAATACAAAGGATGAGCACAGTTATAGTCATATTTGGAGCAACGGGAGATCTGACGGCGCGTAAACTGCTGCCGGCACTCTACGTTAATTTTCAGAAGAATCGCCTGCCGGATCATTGTCATGTCGTCGGGTATGGGCGCAAGCCATTGACAACCGAATCGTTTCGCGACAAGATGAAGGTGGCGATCCAACGGTTCGCCGCTGATCAATTCAATGAGGAGGATTGGAGTGCTTTTGCCCCTCATCTGTTCTACCAGCAGGGTGAACTGGAAGGGGCGCAGTACTATCAGTCGCTCGGTCAACGGATCAAGGGGGTCGCGGGAAGTCCAGGCAACTGTCTTTTCTATATGGCGACTGCACCGGAATTCTACACCACGATCGTCGCCCATCTTGCTGATGCGGGTCTTCTCACAGAGAGCGCACAGACCGGTTATCGGCGGTTGATCGTGGAAAAGCCATTCGGACGCGATCTTCCATCGGCGCTTGCCCTCAACAAGGAGCTTCACAACGCGTTGCAGGAGAATCAGATCTATCGCATCGATCATTACCTCGGCAAAGAGACTGTCCAGAACATGATCGTCTTCCGGTTCGGCAACGCGATTTTCGAGCCGCTCTGGAACAGGAACTACATCGACCACATTCAAATCACGGTAGCCGAAACGGTTGGTGTCGAGCACCGGGCCGGGTATTACGACACGGCAGGAGTGCTGAGGGACATGTTCCAGAATCATCTCCTGCAACTGCTCACGCTGGTCGCCATGGAACCGCCTGTTGCGTTTGAAGCGAACGCGTTGCGGAATGAAAAGGTGAAGGTCCTCAGCGCCATCAGGGAGTTGTCTCCCGAACACTCCGCGATCGCGACGGTGCGCGGGCAGTATGAAGGGTATCGGCAGCAAGAGGGGGTGGCGGCGAATTCCAGCACGGAGACATTTGCAGCGCTGCGCGTGTTCGTGGACAATTGGCGGTGGCAGGGAGTTCCGTTCTACCTTCGTTCCGGCAAGATGATGAAGGACAAGGCCTCGGAGATCACGGTGCAGTTTCGCCGTCCGCCGACGCAGATTCTCGATACGCACGCAGGCAGAACAGAACTGTTTACAAACAGGCTGACCATCTGCATTCAGCCGGACGAGGGGATTCACCTTCGGTTCATCGCCAAGGTGCCTGATCAGGGGATGGTGACCAGGCCGGTTGAAATGGATTTCGACTTCCGTAACTCGTTCGGTGCCAAGGCGATTCCGGAGGCATATGAGCGGCTGCTGCTCGATGCGCTGAACGGAGACGCTTCACTCTTTGCCCGCAGCGACGAGATCGAACTCGCCTGGAATTTCATCGACGGAGTCAGGGCGGGTTGGGAAAGCGAACACGCTCCGCCTCTCCTGCAATACAAACCGCAGACGTGGGGTCCGGCTGCCGCCGATGAACTTCTCGGCCGAGACGGACGGTGGTGGGTACACAACAGCATCCTTCAACTTGGAGATCATCCGGAGCCTGAACTATGAGCATGGAACAAAGGCAGCCTGTCACAGTGTACAAGGACACCGCCGAGCTTGAGCAGAACGCCGCGGAAGAAATTGCGAGGGTTATGAAAACGGCCATCCAGGCGCGCGGCACATGCTTCGTCGTTTTGTCAGGGGGAGAGACGCCGAGACAGATCTACCGCCGCCTTGGACGTGAGCCGCTGAAAGATCAGATCGACTGGAGCAGGGTGCACCTCTTCTTCTCGGATGAGCGCTCGGTTCCGCCGAACGATTCTCAAAGCAACTACGGAATGGTGGAGCGGTCGCTGCTCTCATGGGTTTCCATTCCGCGCGAGCAGGTCCACCGCATCAAGGGAGAAATCAATCCACCCCTCGCTGCCGAGGAATATGAATCGGAGCTTCGAAACGCCTTCGGGAAGAGTGAGATGAAGTTTGATCTCGTGCTCCTTGGCATCGGCGAAGACGGCCACATGGCTTCCATGTTCCCGGGTATCAAAGTCCTCGACGAACAGACCGCATTCGTCCGCCCGGTCACCTCTCCGGGTCAGCCGCTCCAGCGCGTGACACTGACGTTTCCCATCATCAATGCCGCACGTGAAATTCTCTTCCTCGTCTCCGGGAAACGAAAGGCAGCAATTGTACAGCGCGTTCTCGGGACCGTCAAACCGACAAAAGATCTTCCGGCGACCATGGTTCGCCCGGCCGGGGGAATCCTCCGCTGGATGATTGATCACGATGCAGCGTCTCAGATCGATCCCACCACGGGCGTGGTACTGCACTGACCAATCCGTTCGACCAGGAACGAGCACGGCAACGGTAGCTCCGAAATGATGCAGGCTCCGCTCGCAGGTCGATTGGTCCGGCGCGTTCTGCGGAACCCGAACCCCGGCGGCGCTGTTGAAGAATGATCTTCCCGATCACAAAGCAAGGGAACAAGCTTCCATGCCAAACCCATCTCAGATTCGCCCCGATCCTTCCGAATACAACGAGTACTACGAGACGTATGTCAAGCTCGTACCGGAGAACGACATCGTTCATGCTCTTGCTCTCCAGGGGGAGCAGACGCTTTCTTATTTTCGCACGCTTCCTCCCGATGCCGGCGAGAAACGATACGCGCCTGGAAAATGGAGTGTGAAGGAAGTCGTCGGTCACGTGATCGATATTGAACGGCTGTTCGCTGCGCGGGCGCTCTTCTTTGCGCGCAACACTCCAGGGCCGCTTCCGGGCATCGAGCAGGATGACTGGATGAAACTTGCAGCCTTTGCTCATCGATCGCTCCCAGATCTTGCAGATGAGTTCGAATCCGTCCGACGAACGAGCCTCCATCTTTTCAGGCATCTGGATTTGGATTCGTGGATGAGGAAAGGAGTTGCGAGCGGCAAGGAATTCACTGTTCGCAGCATTTCCTACATTATTCTCGGTCACGAACGGCATCACGTTGCTATTCTCAAGAGCCGGTACAGCTGATCGACGAACGGACCGGCGAATCGCCCGATAACCGGAGATGGACCATGGCAAAAAAGACAGTTCGATGGAAGAAAGGACGCGGGAAGCTCGGATTGTTGGCGCCGCTTCTTGGAAGCTGGACTGCGACGGCCAGACTGCCGGCCGGATACGGGGAAGTTCAATGCACCCGGTCGTTTTCACCCGTTCTCAATGGAACGTGCGTTCAGTTGCGTGCCGAATGGAAATTCACAAAAGGGGTCTACGAAGAAATTGCGTTTATCGGTGCTCACGACGGTCGGATTTCCTTCTGGTCCTTCACATCCGATGGCAGGCGATCTCAGGGAGTCCTCTCGGACGGGAGCGATGTGCATCCGGAGGCGATTGCCTTCGAAGCTCAGATGCCGGCAGGATTAGCACGCATGATCTACTGGCCGGGAGAGGAAGGGGGACTGAACTGGGCTGTTGAATCGAAAACGAAGAAAGGCTGGAACCGCTTCACGGAGCATCACTACAAACCTGCGTAACTCAATCCCTTCCGCTGCAGACGGTCACAACTGACCGATCCAATGTTCATCGTGCGCCCGGAATGTCTCTCGCAGCGTGGCGATGATTGTGTCGGGAAGTCTTCCACGGCCGATGGACTCGATATTCTTTTCAAGATGCAAGACATCGGTGGTGCCAACGATGCAGGAATCCACTCCCCAGATAAAGGCAGAAAAACGCAAGGCAACTTCGGGCCACGGCACCCCGAACTCCAGGTTCATCACCTTCCATCGCTTCCAGTATTCCTCAGCGTATGTGCCCGAGGGACATTCGGTGTACCGCCACGGTGAATTCGCAACCGGCCGCTTCGCGATGATTCCCATCCCCCGCTGCTTTGCCATTGGAAGCATCCAATCGATCGATCGCTGATCGCAGATGTTGATGGAACATTGGAGACTTCTGAAACGATCAGCGTCCAATGCGAACCGGAGATGTTCATTTTCTCCGGAGTACGCTGCCACGCGCACGATCCCTTGTTCGACCGACCGCTGCAGTGCGTCGACAACTTCCCCGCGCTCAAGCACGGCAACGGGGCAGGAATGCAGGTGGACAATGTCGAGATAGTCGGTCCGCAGCTTCTGCATCGCCTCACGAACTCCTGCCAGGACACAATCGTAAGTCCAGTCATTGTATCCCGGAATGCCATATCCCACTTTCGTGGAAAGAACGATATCCTTCCGCCGGTGTGAAAGATATTTGCCGATTCTCTCCTCGGAGCGATCGTAGCCCCGGGCGGTATCGAAGAGGGTAATTCCAAGATCGACAGCGCGATTGAGCAGATTCTCTGCGGCCTTCTCGGAAAGTGATTCGTCCCCAAGGTGGCCCGTTCCCAGCCCAAGCGCGGAGACCCGGACACCGGTGGTACCGAAATCGCGAATCTCCATGAGGAACTTCCTCTTTCTGATCCAACGACGGTGCGGAAGGCAAGCTGGAGGAGGTCATCAGGTTACAGCTGCATCGTCCCCCGCAATCCTGATGAACTTCTTGTCAACGTACTGCTCCATTACTTACTACTTACTACTCACTACTCACTACTTACTACTCACTACTTACTACCTACTACTTGCCACACCCCTCCTTGCTACTTCACTACCCGCTACTCATTATTGCTTTTCGATTCAGTCTGTAGTCTGCCATCTGCGGTCTGTAATCTGCCACCTGCCATCTGCAGTCTGCCATCTGCAACCTCACCTGCTCTCCCTCACAAAGTGCGGCATTTCCGTTGGAATCGGCAGGGAAAGCTCGACGAGCCCGGCATACCGGCCGTTCTTGTACCATGGGGACTGATAAATCAACTTCTTGATCCCGGCTTTCTCTATCGTGTAGACGTTGGTCGAGCCTGCGCGAAGCAGTTCCTGAACCTTGGTCTTTGCGGGCTCGGGGTGGCAATCCAGCAGGTTTGTGCCGATCAGAGCAGTGCCCCCGTCGGCCGCGAATGTGGCAGCTGCGGCAGTGTTCATTGACAGGATCGTGCCGTGCTCATCGCATACTGTGATCGATGCGGGGAATTCATTGGTCCACGGTGCATCAGTCATTCTCGATTCTTCCTCCCGATTCCGGTTGATGTTCCGACGTTACTCCAGGAATGGCGTTTCTGCCTTCTGTTCCAGCGCTTTCCGCTTCAACTCTGCGAGTTCTTCCTGGCTGTACGCCAGGCGTGTAATAGTAACAAACAAAACCGGAACAATAAAGATGGCAAGCATCGTTGCAGCGAGCATTCCCCCGAGGACCGTCCAGCCAATTGTTGCGCGGGCTTGCGCACCGGCGCCGGTGGCAAATGCAAGAGGCGAGACGCCGAGAATGAATGCAAGGGATGTCATCAGGATTGGCCTGAGCCGAAGCCTGACCGCCTCGATTGTCGCTTCAAGGATGTCCATTCCGCGGTCGACACGGGCTTTCCCGAATTCCACGATGAGAATTGCATTCTTCGCAGCGAGACCGATCAGCGTGATCAGGCCGATCTGTGCGTATACATTGTTGCTAAGCCGCGGGAGAAATGTCAGCGTCAGGATCGCTCCAAACGCTCCGATCGGAACAGCAAGGAGCACCGCGAACGGT
>DATJQB010000217.1:0-13203 GCA_035506075.1 Bacteroidota bacterium
ATGAAGATTGGCGGGCAAGAACACTTGGTGGAGCTGAAGGTGGCCCGCCATGAAGATTGGCGGGCAAAAACACTTGGTGGAGCTGAAGGTGGCCCGCCATGAAGATTGGCGGGCAAGAGCACTTGGTGAAGCTGAAGGTGGCCCGCCATGAAGATCGGCGGGCAAGAACGCTTGATGGAGCTGAAGGTGGCTCGCCATGAAGATTGGCGGACAAAAGCACTTGATTGAGCTGAAGGTGGGATTTGAACCCACGACCTGCGGTTTACGAAACCGCTGCTCTACCGCTGAGCTACTTCAGCATATTCTCATTGAAGACTTTTCAATATAGCAAAAAAGGAACTGTGTGGCAAGATGAAATTTGTTTCACGACTCTTGACATTCATTCTCCGTGTCCCTACCATTGCTCAAGCAGTTGTTCCTGTTCTTTGAATCCCACCAAATTTCCCAGGAGGAAGGTATGAAGCAATCTCATGTACCTTTGAAGATGGACGCGGAGCAGCCCAAGTCGTTGCTCAAGAAAATAAGTCAGCTGGAGGACCGGGGAAAACCGAAGAGCCGTGGTTTCAAGCAGCTGAAAATGGTGCAGAAGGTGAATGCTGGGCATGTTCGCGGTGGGCATTCGTTTCACTAAACTCGTTTATCAATTTCTGCAAATGAAAAAAGCCTCTCCCAAGCCGGAGAGGCTTTTTTTATTCCTGATACTTCGACCTCCTTAGCGGGCAGCAAATCTGGTCCGCTGACGATCAGCCTGCCACGTGCAAATTTCCCAGAGGTCGGCAACCGGTGTTCTCGTATACGGAAGTGTGTGAAGATACTCGGGGGCTCCAAACTCGGGGGTCAACGTCGATTCCTTCATCCCCTTCCGCTCCTGCGCGTTCCAGATTGCGTCCCACCACTCTTCGTGTGCCTCGACGTGGCGCCGATACTCAGGCGCACGCGGGTCCGGGACCTGGGGACCCTCTTCATAGCCAACCCGGGCATGGATGTGGATGCAATGCTCTGCGCTGAGAGCAATAATCTCGCGTTCCGTGTCCAGAAGACGCTCACTGATGACGACCCAATGGCTGAGATCACAACTGAGCTTCAGCTCGGGATACTGTTTCAGCAGGGATTCGGTCGTCCACGGATTATAAAGGATCCGACCCCGGTGTGTTTCGTGAGCGACCGGGATTCCGATCTTCGCCTCGAACGCGAGTGCCTCTCCGAAATACTTTTTCGATTGTTCAGGGGAAAACCAATCGCAGCCGGAGTGACAGTTAATCTTCAACGGATGCAGCTCCGCAGCCCGCTCCACGTTGTGGCGGAAACTCGAGAGGTGATCATCGACTGTCGAACCGTTCGTCACAATCTGAGCGATGTACTTGAATCCATGAAGATCCAGCAGGCGGCGGAACCGCTCCTTGTCCTGCTCATCGGGAAGAATGTGCTCGATGCCCTGGAAATTGAGTGACGCAATTTTTGGGAACAGCGTCTCCCACGGTTCCGTGATGCCCCACAAGTGTCGAAAGATTGAAAGGTTCACTCGTACCTCACTACGTGTGCAGGTTTCCCCGCCATGAATGCCCCAATGTTGTCCGCTGCAATCTGAATCATCCTCCTGCGCGTTTCTTCGCACTTCACTCGATGTGAGGCGTGATCAGACAATGTGGCGCACTCATTAAACGGATCTCTCCGGTAGGAGGTTCCACCTTAAGCACATCCAGTCCGGCCCCTGCGATCTGCCCCGAAAACAGGGCATCCTCAAGCGCATTCTGATCGACAATTGGACCGCGTGAAGTGTTGATAAGAACCGAGGTGGGTTTCATCAATACCAGGCGCTCCCTGCTTATGAGATGACTGATTCGCTCCGTGAGCGGGCTGTGCAGGAACACGACGCCCGGGACAGCAAGCAAACGTTCCTTGGGCATTCCGCAGGACGTGAGAACGCCAATAGTTACTTTCGGCTCACATCATGAGGAGCGGAACGTGAAGAGCAGCCCACGCACCGTACCGCAGAAACGTCTCGCGCCGTGTCTCCGGGACGACGAGCGCAAAGTAGATCGACTTGGCAATCGTATTGCTCATCATGGCGACAGTCACGGCAAGTATGACCGACCGCGCCATAGTCGCTGATGGATGGAGAAGAGAGAGAACAAACGGAGTTACGTCCGTAAATCCGACCACGGTCGAGAGAACGAGAAGTCCGGTACTTCCGAGTCTCTGCTCAATGAGCTTCGTCACGATCATCAGCAAAACGAACATCAGCGCGAAGACAATGGAAGGCCTGATTTCGAATGGGTTGTGCAGGTTCGGGAAACTGGTCTTCTCTTCGGTTTCTCCGCTCGGTCGTACACGGAACGAGAGAATAACCCCGATGAAGAACAGCAGCGTGAGTCGCCACCACATTGCCCCGAGATAGGCGGGATTAATGACAAGTATCAGAACAAGGATGCGCAAGTAGGCAATGCTCGACGACAGTACGGATGCCTGGAGGGCCATGCTGGAGTGTTCGGGATTTCTCTGGGCGACACGTGCGAGGGCCACGGTTGTCGCTGTGCTCGACACGATACCTCCAAGGATGCCCGATAGCCACAAGCTCACTGTGTTTCCGTAACGCTTGGAAAGGAAATAGCCGACAAAACCGATACTGGACACAAGGATGACGACCTGCCAGATCCGCGTCGGGTTCAGATCGAACGGTGTGTAATTCTGATTCGGCAAAACCGGAAGGATGATCACGGTGACAAGAATGAACTTGACAACGGCGAGAAACTCCACCTTGTTGAAGCTGTCGAGATACGTTTCGAGTTCAGCCTTTTCGGAGAGGAGGACTGTATTGACAACAGCGAGAGCCATCGCGATCCAGACGTCAGCGAGGAGTGCGACAGCTCCGACGACGAACGTGAGCAACGCAGACGCTTCACTCGTGAAGCCGTGGTGTCCCGCTTTTGTCTTTGCCGTGTAGGCGATCGCTGCAAGGACTCCCATGACAGAAAGTCCCACAGGGAGCATGAATCCGACCCCGTATCGCTGCAGCCATGCACATCCGAATCCGAGCAGACTGATGATTGGATATGTACGCACGCCTCCAAAGATCACATTTCCCTGCTCTATCTTCGTGCTCTCACGTTCGAGGCCCACAAGAAAACCCAGGGCCAGCGCCAACGCCAGTCTGAGCTCCGTGGTCCATTCAATAATATTCATCGTGCCTTCCGGTGTTATGATGGAATGACAGCAACTTCTACTACCCTGATATCGAACGCCTTCCGGAGATCCTCGGGGGAAATCTCCACAAGGAATCCACGCTTTCCTCCGTTGATGAAGATCCTGGGAAGTTCGAGGATCGTGCGCTCAACGCAGATCGGGAGACTGTGCCGCGTGCCGAACGGACTCGTTCCGCCGAATTGGTATCCGGTGTGCCGCTGGGCCGTCGGCTCATCACACGGGTCGATCCGCCGGACACCGAGCACGCGGGCGAGTTGTTTCGTCGACACTTCCCGATCGCCATGCATGAGGACAATCAGCGGTTTCTTCTCGTCCGTCTGCATGACGAGTGTCTTGACGACCTCGTGTTCCGGGATGCCGAGCGCACCCGCGGAGACTGTGGTTCCGCCGTGTTCTTCATACGTATAGAAGTACGGAACAAATTCAATCTTCTTCTCACGAAGCAGACGGATCGCCGTCGTGATCGGATACTCTGGTTTTGACATAGACTTATGCGTGACTAGCGTAACCAGCCAAATCGATCGAGGTCGACAACATCCCGCCTGAACTCTACTCCTTCCAAACGGAGCAGGCGTCGTTGCCGGCGATACGAAGCGCTCTCCTTCGGAAAAGAGATCTTCCCCTGCGAATTGATGATCCTGTGCCAGGGGATCCCGGAACGGGGCGGGAGCGCATGAAGTGCGTAACCGACCATCCGGGGCTGACCCGGAAAGCCGACCTCGGACGCTATCTGCCCGTATGTTGCAACCCGACCACGCGGAACAAGTGACACCATGCTCCAGATCAGTTCGTATGTTCTCTTCGAGCTCATCCGTTCCCGCATCCCCCGCAAGCTGTCAATCAGAGGGCTACGGGCTGGGCGTACTTCGCGAGCTCGGCCGCAGAGGCCTTCTCGACATCGGCATGCAGGCTGTTGCCATGGGAGTCCATCGTGACGATGACGAGAAAATCCTTCACGCGGACATGCCACATCGCCTCGGGCACACCAAACTCAAGGAGATCGACTCCCTCGACTTCTTCAATACACTTTGCGTAATACTGGGCGGCTCCCCCAATCGCACTGAGGTAGACAGCTCCCACTTCCTTCAACGCTGCAAGCGTCTTCGCTCCCATACCTCCCTTGCCGATGATTGCCCGGGCTTTGAATTTCCTGATGACTTCGCCCTGGTACGGTTCCTCCCGGATGCTTGTCGTCGGTCCGGCGGCATTCATGAACCACTTTCCATCCTGTTTGAGCGCAACAGGTCCGCAATGGTAGATAGCGCCGCCGTCAAGGCTCACGGGCGAGTCATGCGTCATGAGATGATGATGCAGAACATCCCGGCCCATATGCATCGTTCCGTTGAGCAGGAGGACGTCGCCCACCTTGAGTCCGCGCACCTGGGTCTCACTAAGAGGCATCGACAACCTGATCTCCCGACCGGTCAGCGGCAGATGTTCCGCCGCAGCCATCTTCATCGCCGGCGTGTCGCCCTTGTAGAGCCAGCGCTTGATCGCCCCAGTGGCGGGATCGATCACTACGCCGAGCCTGCGATATGCCCAGCAATCGTAGGCAACGGAAACGAAGAAGCTCGCGGGAAGCCGGTGGTACGAACCAACCTTGCAGCCGATCAGCGTTGCATTGCCTCCAAAGCCCATCATCCCAATACCAAGTTTGTTTGCATGTTCCATGACGTACGCTTCGAGCTTCGCGAGCTCAGGGTTCGGGTTGATATCGTCGAGCTCACGGAACAGCTGCTGTTTCGCAAATCCATAACCGGAGGCGCGATCACCGCCGATCGCCACGCCGAGCGCGCCAATGCTGCAACCCTGACCCTGCGCCTGCCACACAGCATGCATGATACACTTTCGGACACCATCAATCGTACGGTCCGCCCGGCCGAGGTTCGGCAACTCTGCGGGAAGCGAGTACTGGATGTTTTTGTTCTCGCATCCGCCCCCCTTGAGAATCAGCTTCACTTCAATGTCAGGTTCTTCCCATTGCTCGAAATGGAGCACCGGCGCCCCCTCACCGATATTGTTGCCGCTGTTCTTCCCCGTGAGTGAATCGACAGTATTCGGGCGCAGTTTCCCCTGTTTTGTCGCCTCGATGATCGCATCCATGATCTGCTTCTTCATGACGATCTGGTTGACCCCAACCGGAGTCTTGATTTCAAACGTAGGCATTCCCGTGTCCTGACAGATCGGCGCGCAGCTCGTCGCCGCCATATCCACGTTCAACGCCACGGTTTGCAAAGCAAGATCAGATTGTGTCCCCTTGTCTTCGTTCCTGGCTGCCTCCTTGATAGCTCTTCGCACATCCGCCGGCAGGTTTGTCGAGGTTTCAGAAATCAGATTGAGCATGCTTTCTTTGAACTGTTCCATATACTATCTCCTTATTCTCCTCTGAATAAAACAAAATCGAAGCTCAATTTGTTCATTGCTACCTGGTCGATTCGGTGACATACGACGGACTTATTCCGGCGTTCGCGTAGCCTCGGTGTTCCGTGCTCTCATACAGCGTCAGGTTCCCTTCGAATATCAAAATCCTCGTCCACGCTTTCATCGCTATAAAGAGCTGTTGGATCAGAACCATGATGATCATCGTCACGCCCGAGCTCATGCCGATCGAGAGATCAGCGAAAACATACAACGCAAAGAGCAGGATCGGAACAAGCAGCATCAGCACTTCCAATCCGAGCGTCGAAAAGAAGTGACTGAATACGAACCCAACAGCCTTCCAGGCCGACTTCATCACACCGGTCTCTTCGTTCAGCACGATTCCAACCTTCGCGTAATCGGCAATCATCAGCACGAGAAGCATCGGAATGAGAACCACGAAGGCGGTGAAGATATGCACCCAGAAGTCTGTTACTTCGGACGTCGAGTGCGCAGTCAGCGCGTCAGTCAAGATCCCCATGACGACTCCGGCGATCATCGCGACGACAAGGAGCACAACAGCAAAGAGGACGAACAGTCTCAGGAATCTGAGCAGGTAGGCGCCGCATCCTTCGAAGAAGCGCGATGCAGTAAATCCCCCGCGTGAATCTTTCAACACCGACAGAATTCCCCCTGCAAGAAAGGTATTGACCAACATCGACAGAATGATGACCCACTTCATCTGCCCGAAGAGCGCGGACAGCTCGGCTCCGTGGGCTCCCATAAAGTCCTGCCAGGTCGTGAAATCAAGGCCGCTCATAAGGCTCGATGGGGCCATCGAAGAACCAAACCCGGCGACCAGCGCTGCGTGAAAAGCGAGCGCTATCGGTAGCGCCAGCAGGAAGTTGCACACATAGAGGACCACCACCATTTTAGGTTCGGCTGTTGCTCGCCGGACACCGGATGAAAAAGCTCGGATAATATTCATAGCAGTCGCTTTCAGTCGTCAGGAATGAATTCGTGAACCGGTCAGATCCCAAACCCAAGCATGTTTTCCATCCAGAACAGGAACTTGAACGTATATTTCCACAATGGCGCTCGGGGAGGATCCAGAGATTTGGAGTTGTTATTCAGGTTGACATCGACAACGATCGCCGTGTCGGGGTCGACGATCGCCCACGCCACCTTCTCGGGCCTCGTGTACCTGAATTCGACCCATCGACTCTGTCCGTCCCATGGTTCCCGCACTTCCTGGCCGTTTTCAAAATGCACAAGCACCGAGGTCGGGAGCTTGACTTCTCCCAATCTGCTTGCGACTACTCTCGACTCGAACAGCTTCGATTTCGATGTCGAATCCCCGGAGAACCCGGCTGTCACCTTTTTTCCGTCCGAATCGAAGACCCCTTTCGGCGACGACAGTTCCTTGGATTCAATTGTGCTCAGCTCATAATCGCAGATGTCGGTCCCATACAACACCTGGTTGAAGAACCACCCCAAGTCCTTTCCGAACTTGTTGCCATGGAATTTCGGGACAACCTCGTTGGCAACCGCGATGAAATCTCTTCCGCATGGATGTTTGAACTTCCAGCGCTCGAAGTAGGTCTTCATCAGCGTGTCCATGACGTCCGTGCCGATCAGCCGCTCGAGCGTCGTCATGAAGGCCGCAGTTTTCTCATACGTCATGTTGCTGTAGCCACCCTGTTTGAACTGCCAGGCAGGGGTCGCCGTCGGCGCGATCTTGGGTGTGTGCATCGATGTGTAGCCGGAGCGCGTCATCTCAAAGTCACCGAGCTTCAATCCCGGGAGATCGATCGCCGAGGTTTTCCGCCCGTAGGCGTCGTCGGCGATACGCGTCTCGTAATACTGATTAAACCCTTCATCCATCCAAGCTTCTTCGAATTCGTTGCTCCCGACGAGACCGTACCAATACTGGTGGCCGAACTCGTGAATCGTCACAATCTCGGCAAACTTCGCCCAGGTCCCGATTCCCCACATCGAACCGGCAGTAATGAGCGTCGGGTATTCCATCCCGCCCGCACCGGTTGCTCCGTAGGCCGGGTCGACGATCGTGACATTCGGATATGGATACCGCCCAACGTGTTTATCGAAATATGCGAGCGTGGCCTTCACGGATTCGAAATAGCGCACTGCCTGGTGACGGCGCTGCGGCTGCATGAGGACACGGATCTTCACATGATTCCATTGGTCGCTCAGATCCACAAAGGACGGAGAGGCTGTCCAGGCAAAATCGTGCACGTCTTCCGCGTGGTACGTTTCCGTCTTCGTCCCATCCCCATTGTCTTTTGTTCCTGACAATAGTCCGGTCGCTCCGACAACGTATTCTTTCGGAACCGTCATGTCGACATCGTACACACCGTAGTCGGCGTAGAACTCTGTGTTGGCGTGAAACTGGTGACAGTTCCACTGCCCGGTCGTAGCGTATCGCTGGCCCGTCGCCTCATAGACACCGATTTTCGGGAACCACTGGCCCATCATGAAGAAGTTCTGGTAGTATCCTGTCCGGGCGAACACGCGGGGAAGTTGTGCGGTAAACGCCACATCAAGTTGGATGGTCTGACCCGGGAGAACCGGCTTCGTGAGCGGCACTCGGATGACAGTCTGGTCCTTGTCATTGTCGTCGTCCGGGTGGATCCACTGGATCCGGCCGGTGAGATCTTCCCCCTCAGCTGTTTTCATCGACGTGACATCTGTCCAGCCCCATCCCCCCTCGGCGAGTTCGAAGCCTCGGTTGACACCCCCGGATTCCTTCATGAAGGTGGAGGCAGTATTCTTGAAGGCATTAAAATAGAGATGGAACTGCAGCTCACCGACCCGATCGGTCGATGTGTTCCGCCACGTCAGTCTCTCGCTGCCATGCAACATTTTCTGTTTGGGATCGAGAGCAACGGAGATTTTGTACGTGACGATACGCGGACTGAGAGGTTCTTTGAAAATCGTCTGCCCAACTGAATTCGCGGAGACGACGAGGAGAGCCAGGCTGCCCGCGACGAGTAGATTCAAGGCGGATCTCATATCATGATTCCTCTGTGCATGTTGATCGGGGAGATTTCCGTTACTTCCATTTCACAACTCCCACCTTCACAAGATCTTCAATAAACTTGTCAAAACCTGCGATTGCAGAGCTTCCGAATTCACCGATGAGCGCCCGTTCAATTTCAGAAATGTTCCGTTTGCCGTCGATGAAGTTTGGGATTTCGAACCGCACATCTCCGCCGAGCTGGTAGCGCGGCGCTCCAGCCGTGCCATCACCCCTCGGCAGTTTGCTTTCAGGAAGACCAAAATCCAATGGCCCGCGTGTAAGCCGGACGGGAACCCGACTGTCGACGGCCACAGTCAGCGCCGGGACGGCCCGGCCCAGACGGGCTGCGGCATCGGCCTTGACCTCTTCCAGGAGAACCGATGACAGCGCCGACAGCTGGGCATTTGTCTTCGTGACGCTCCGACGGATCTCCTGATTTCCGTTGAACCAGAGCACGGAGGCCACTCCTTCCTTCCCGACACGGGCATTTTCCTCTATCGTGATCGTCGCTTCGCGCAAGGCTGCCGGGAGCCGATCAGCGGGAGCATCGAACACAAGCCGCGCAGCACGCCTGCCGGTCTCCCCAAGTCTCTCCGATGCTTTCGCGTGGGCAAGGTAAACAAGATCCAGTGCATCGTTTGTAGCCAAATTCGAGAGGAAATACACTGTTCCGGCTGCAATCATCTCGCTGCGCGCAAGCTCGACGGGATCAACCTTGTCCGGCGTGTCGTCTGACGTGTGGTGTGTATAGTCGGGCCCGTGGACCATCATGACACCTGGGATTTTGCGGTCAATGAACATCATGTGATCGCTGCCGCCGGTGTACGGTGAAATTCGAAAGTTAAAACTTGATTGACTTCCGCGCGGGGTTCTGATGTTCAGAACGTCGGTCATCTGAGCCATGTTCTCCATGACGTCGGCAAGCATCGAGGGAATTGAATTCGGTGTCCGCGTCATCACGAGCATCGAGTGGAGGAGCTCTTCGTTCTCTCCCACCATGTCCATATTCAGATTCGCAAGAAACTTCCCGCCCAGTTCGGGGCCCACAAGCTCCGGATGAGCATCGATGTACGGCATGGTTCCATTCCATTCCGGAACCCAGACGAACCTGACAGACCGTTTGAGCTTCGGCAGTCTTCCGGAGTCATTGAGCCCTTTCATAGTGCGTGCGAGGTCGAGCAACGCGGCAGAGCCGCTCGCATTGTCATTCGCCGACTCCTTCGGATGATCGAGATGTGCACTCAAAACGATCTCTTCTTCCGGCCTTTCAGTTCCCCGCAGGTGTGCCACGACCACGTCCATGAAGTATGGCTCGAGCCCGATGCCCTTGACCTGGGCATGCACGACCACCTGTTTCCCGCTCAGGAGGAGATCGCGCAGCTTCACCCCTTGCCGGTTGGTCAGGTTGAACCCAAACGTGACGCGATCGAGTTCTTCCGTCTTTGGCCACATTCCTGTATACTGAAGCATGTCGGGGTGATCCTTGGCCCGATCATCGTCGAGGTAGCACACGACGGCTTTCGCCCCGTACTTCAGCACTGCCAGCCGGTGCACCTCGCCACCGTAGCCTGTCGCGAGGGCGATTTTGCCGCGGAGGTCCTTCCCTTTGTAGTCGTCGTCGCTTGTCCCTGATCCAACCCATACGAGAGGGGCCGTCACATCGCCGGCGTTCGAATAGGTCATCACACTCATCGCAATCTCAGGATATCCGACAATACGTTCTTCGTACGGCTCGACCATACGAAGTTCTCCCCATGTGATATCCCAGCCAGAGGGGGACTGCCATGTCTGATAGACCACGTGTCCATCGGACTTAAACGATTCGATGACTGCATCCTGTTCAGAATATCCGAACGATCGCAGCTGGTTCAGAACATACTGTGCAGCGTCACGGTACCCTCGTGATCCCTGAATCCTGTGATGTCGTGTAATCTGAATGACGTGTTCTTTGGCAAGCTCTCCACTCAGGGATTCGCGGAGGATGTCTCTGACGCGCGAGTCGAGCAGTTCCTGGTTCTGGGCAAGACTCTTGGAGGAACACATGAGAAGGAAACAAAGGATAAGCCGTTGCATCTTCATATGGTGTGACCTCGTGGAATGGTGTACAACTGGCGATAGCGGCGGAATGATCGAGGGTTTAATATAGAGAACGGAACGGGAAATGGCAAAGGAAAGTTGCCGGTGGCCCGGGCTGCAAAATAAGTCTTCTGAACGCTGGAGAATGGAGGGTCAGGCTGGTCTGTGAACGGACGGCCGGAATGAGAAGCGCCCGGTCTTCGTCTCGCACGAACACGCGAGAGCTGAACCAGGCGCTCTGGGGGAAAACATTAATCGATCTTTATTGAAAATCACCGCCGAATGTCAGGTTGCCGAGTTTTCCGTTGCTGTCGATTGTTACGGTGATCGAGTTCGACGCGTCCGTCGTGGAGATCGCGTGAATCGTGAGGGTGCTCGGCTGTGCGTTGGCGACCATGTAGGATCCGTTGTTGTTCACCCGCATCTGCGTGGGAATAACAAATGTCGAAAAGTCTCCTTCACCGCCTCCCATCGATCGAAGACTGATGCGGAACTGATATGCAACCATCGCGAGATGGTTGAGGTCGTTCATCATCGCATCGCGGTTTGACGAAACGCTCTGAGCACTAAACAGTGAAATGCCGATGGCGATGGCGAGGCCAACGATGATGACGCCGACAATTACCAGCAGGAATTGCTGTTGACCCATGTTGTTATTTCGTTCTAAGTTCGGGGAATGTGAACTCCATCACATGCTACTGACTTCGCCACCCCGTAACTCCGGCAACAACTATGCCCTCCGGCATTTTGCTCTCTCGGACAGAAATCGACCCGAATAACCCCCTTCAGCTCTTACCACCGAACCATCAGAGCGGAAATAATTACCGGCATCGGAAATTCTGACGCGGTTAAAAACCTCGTCGCGTGGTCCACCATCCACATTCTCAATTCGAAACGCCGATGCCGCCAGGTTGACGTGCGTCACAACGTTTCAATCCATCGCCGTCTACTTCTCCCATACCAAAACCTTCAGAGAGGTCGGATGACTGCTCGAATGATAGACGCGCTCGGTTGCCTTCTGAAAATCGGATTCGACCGCGGTGCGGATGTTCACGAACGTCTGAGGATTTCTGTCGACAAGCGGGAACCAGCTGCTCTGGACCTGAACCATGATCCGGTGCCCTGCCTTGAAACAATGAAGCACATCGCGCATCTCGAATTCCACATGTGTGACTTTGTTCGGAACAAATGGAACGGGATGCGACATGCTCTCTCTGAATTTCCCCCGCATGACGTCGCCGCGCACAAGCATCTGGTATCCTCCAAGCGGAACACCGCTCTTCGCCACCCCCGCCGAGTCATCGGGAAACACATCGATCAGTTTCACAATCCAGTCGGAGTCTGTGCCTGACGTGGACACCTCGAGACTCGCAACAATAGGGCCAGCGATCGTGACATCAGAGGCCAATCGATCACCCTTGAATGTCAACACGTCCGGCCGATAGGAGGCAAATCGTTGATCCTCGCTGAGGATTTCCCGGGCGATTTCCGATCGGATCTCCCTTGTCACAGGCACTGGCCTTGAGGGATCGCTGATGTATTCTGAATACTCGGCAGCCCCGCTCTTCGGAGATTCAAACGAAAGCTTTCCCCCCGGTTGCAGATAGATGTTCTTTTCTTTGGCCCCCTTTGGAGGCCAGGCGTCAAGCTGATGCCAGACGTTGGTCCCCGTTTCGAACACGATCGCCTCACCTTTGGGAGCCTCCCCCTTCCCTTTGAGGTAGTAATTGAAAAACGGTAGCTGGACATTTTCCCGGAACCATAGAGATGTTTTTGATCCCCAGCGCAGATCTCCAAGATGATCTCCGTCGTCCCTGTTCCACTCACCGTGGAACCAGGGTCCCATCACAAGGCTGTTCGCAATTCCAGGGTTATTCTTCTCGATTGATTTGTACGTCAGGAGGGGACCCAGCATATCCTCCTGATCGAACCATCCTCCAACCGTCATGACGGCAGGCTTGATGTTTTTGAGATGAGGGGAGACGAGCATCGGCTTCCAAAAATCGTCAAGCGTCTCGTGCTCCATCATCTTCGTCCACATCGCAACGCTGTCTTTGAAGTAGAGTTTGTTCGCGTTCGAGAGCGGGCCCATCGAAAGGAAGAAGGAGTACACATCCGGAACCCTTGGGCCGAAATTGAATACCATCTTTGTCGTCAGGCTCGGGCGAGGGTAGCCGAAGAACATGTAAAACCCAAAATCCTGCGCCAGAAAGAACGCGCCGTTGTGATGCTCGTCGTCGCCTATGAATGGATCGGCGATCGGAGCCTGAGGTGACGTTGCCTTGACCGCTGGATGGGCATCGATCGTCCCCATCGTGGTATAAAATCCCGGATATGATATCCCGGTAATCCCGACGCGGCCGTTATTGTGAGGAAGGTTCTTGACGAGCCAGTCAACCGTATCGTATGTGTCCGTGGTTTCATCGATGTCGTCCTTCGATCCCTTTGCAGGATTGTAGGGGCGAAGATCAACAAACTTTCCCTCGGACATGAAACGGCCCCGCACGTCCTGGTAAACGAACACA
>DATJQB010000218.1:0-5860 GCA_035506075.1 Bacteroidota bacterium
TTCATTTCTCGTCGATCTCAAGTCGTGCTATGCCGAGTTGAAGCGATTCGGCATATCGGAACGTTCGGCGCGCTTCTTCCTCCCGCCGTATGAATGGTACAATGACTCCATCACGGCCTGGTCACGCCAACTCGGACTGACCCTTGTGAATTTCACACCCGGGACCTACTCCAATGCCGACTGGACGTACCCGGAGCTTGGCAATCAGTATCTTGGCTCCGATTCGATCTTCGCACGGATCCTCCGCTACGAGTCATCCCGCACTGATGGCCTGAACGGCTTCATCCTCCTGACACACATCGGGACCGACGCGCGAAGAAAGGACAAGTTCTATTTTCGTCTTGACGACCTGATCACGATCCTCGAACGAAAGGGTTATCGGTTCACGTTGCTTGATGCATCAATCCCATAGGCAAACGCATGACAAGTTCTGGAACGAAGAAAGTCCGTTACGGGATCATTGGATTTGGCCTGTTCGCCGAGCGTGCCATCGCCGGCGCAATCCAGGAATCGCCGAATTCCGAACTTGTGGCAATTCAGAAGCGATCACTGGCGCTTGCACGTGAAAAGGCCGCTTCCCTCTCCGTTCCATACGCTTTCTCCACTCCGGAGGAGCTTGCTGCGTGTCCAGAAGTCGACGCGGTTTTCATCGTTTCGGCGAATTCAGCACACTGCCCGGAGACCCTCGCAGCTGCCCGGGCCGGGAAACATGTTCTCGTGGAAAAACCGATTGCGATGAACGCTGCGGAAGCAAGCCGTATGGTCGATGAGTGCCGCGACCGAAATGTAAAACTGATGGTCGGCCAGGTTGTGCGGTTCTCTCCCCTCGTGAGACACATACGCGAGCTCGTCACGTCCGGCAGCCTTGGACGCATCATCTCCGCAAGGGCGGATTATTCATTCAATGCCCGGTTTTCGAAGAGGCAGTGGCTCTACAACCGTTCCCTTGCCGGTGGCGGATCTGTGTTTGACATTGGCATTCACTGCCTGGATACGCTCTCCTTTGTGCTGGGTGATCGCGTCACGAACGTGCGGTCGATGCTTTCCCCGATGCCGACGGAGACTTCGACCGAGCGATCTGCAGTACTTCAGTTGGCGTACTCCAGGGGGACGATGGCGAACATTACGTGTTCTTTTGAAGCTCCGACGAGATACATCAACATAGAAGTGATCGGCACAGACGGTCTTGCGGCGGCAAAGGATTTCACCCTGAGCGCAACGCCGCTCTCGCTGTCAGTTGTTCATCGTACTGAGACACTCGAGACGAAGCAACAGACCATCGACTTCAACATTCCAAACCTCTATGCCGATGAGGTCACGGCATTCTCCGATTGCATTCTCAACGACACAGCATCTCCTGTTCCCGGCGAAGAGGCGCTGCACCATCAGCTGGTGCTCGACGCTGCAATGAAAGGCGGCGGCCTGATTTCCCAATCATGACAATGAGGAGATTTTTGCAACATTTACTCCGCGAAGTGCGTAATGTTGCAGTGAAGGGAGATCTGCCATGAGACATCTATATCGTTCCAGAGCACAAAAGGTGATCGGTGGAGTGGCGGGAGGCATTGGAGAGTATCTTGACATCGATCCCGTTCTCGTGAGAATCCTGTTCGTGGTCGCCTTCTTCGCTGGGGGCGTTGGAGTACTTGCGTATATCATTGCCTGGATCATCATCCCAGAACAGCCAAAGGAAACTACCATGACCATGCCCTCTGACCCTCAGCAAACGAGCGTCCCTCCTCAGCCGTCGCAGCCTCCGAAGCCGGAGGAGCGTCATCACCGTGGCAGCGTTGTCGGAGGTCTCGTGCTTCTTGTGCTCGGTCTCCTCTTTCTCGGACAGAACTTTCTTCCGGATTTCAATTTCGGAGACTGGTGGCCGTTGATCCTCGTCGCCATCGGTGCCGGATTGCTCTACAAGGCTATCCGACCAAGCCATTCCTAAGCGGAGGTAGTTATGAAATTGAGCACCCTGTTCTGGGGAGTTCTGCTGATCGCGATCGGCGGGCTCTTCCTGGTCAACAATCTCGGCGTGCTGAATGTGAATTGGGATACGATCTGGAGATTGTGGCCGATGATCCTTGTCTTCTGGGGTCTCACAATCCTGGTTGGCAGGCAACGGCTCCCCTGGTACGCCGTGGTGCTGTTGATCCTGCTGCTGCTGTTCATGATCGCTGCAGCGGCGACGACCAATTTTATCCACAGCGACTTTGATTTTGTTTCAAGAGACGGGTACCGACAAACCTTCGAGGAGCCGCTCGCTCCAAACACCGAGAAGGCGACGTTCCGGCTGCAATCGGGTGCCGGACGATTTTACATCCGCGATACGACGAAGCAGCTGGTCACCGCCCAAACCGAAACGAACTTTGGCAAGTACCAGCTGTCGCGGGAACAGTCCGACAACGCGTCGTATGCGACGCTTGAATTCAGGGGAAGAAACAGGGGATGGAATTTCGGGGGCGGCCGCAATCGCGTGGATGTGCGGTTGAATCCGGAACCACTCTGGACCATCAATCTCGAGGTCGGGGCAGCCAGCGGAGACTTCGATCTCAGTCCCTTCAAAGTCGAGGAGCTCAGGCTTGACGCCGGCGCATCGTCCATGAAGATCCGGCTGGGGGACAGGGCAGAGGAGACGAGGGTGAGGGTAAAAACCGGCGCCTCTTCCACTTCCATTGAGGTTCCGGAATCGGTCGGATGCGAAGTGCACCTTGAAACGGCATTGTCGGGAAAGCGAATCCGCGGATTTGAAAAGATGAGCGGGAACCGGTATCAGACTTCGAACTTCGAATCTGCTGCGAAGAAGATCACCATCGATGTGTCGGCCGGCGTATCCGAGATACGCGTGGACCGCTATTAACTGCTCTGCTGATCGTACCGGGCGCTCAATTGCCGCAACAGCTGCTCGGTACGATCTTGTTGTTCTGCTGGTCCCTGCACACCTGCCCTTTATCATCCCAGAACACATGACCGCTCCCGCAAGAAACATCGGAAGCCGGATTGTTGCTGTCCTTGCTGCAATTCAGATTCAAGACAACTGTCAGTATAAAGAACAGCAGGAATGCAATCAGCTGCAGGATTTCCCGCCAGCGCATCGATCGGTAATTCATTACTGACTCCGTTTCTTTGATCTCCTTCACCCTTCGCGAGATCTCCGTACCAGGAAAATTCGCTCGCCGTAGATACCACAATTTCAGTTTAAGTTCAATCTCGATGGAGTGCGCGTACCTGATCCTTCTCAGGGCCGTTTCTTCGAAAGAAGCGCACGCGCATGGTCACACACGACTTCCGTCCCGATCTCCGTCATGCATCGAAAGTGCTTCTCAGGACACTCGCTCAGTCCGATGTGCGAACACGGCCGACAGCTCAGTCCCTGTGTCTCGACGACCACAGCCTCCGGATCGTACGGGAAGAATCCAAATTCTCTGACCGTCGATCCGAACACGGCGACGATGTTCCGCTGCATCGCCACAGCAATGTGCATTAATCCCGTGTCGTTGGTGACGACGACATCGCAGTATTCAAGAGCTGAGGCGGTCTCAAGGAGGCTCAGCGCGCCGCAGAGGTTTGTGGCCCGTTCAGCTCCAGACTTCTCGTTGATATCCCGGCAGATCAGGGCCGCGTGGGCAGTCTCCTCCGGTCCTCCGAAAAGCAGGACCTTGGCGTCATACTCGTTCGCCAGAACCGCACCAACCTGCGAAAACCGGTCAGCCGGCCATCGTTTCGTGAAGTGCCGCGCTCCAGGACAGAGACCGATGACCTTCTCATAGTTGTTGAGCCGCAGGGTCGCCATCTTTCCCGACACGCCAAATAAAACCTCATCGGGAATATGGAGCTCAAGGCCCCTGCCATCCGGAACAATTCCAAGGCCCTTCACAGTTTCAACATACCGTTCAGCGACCGGGATGATTTCCTTGTAGAGATTCTTCTTCGCGTTCACAAGCACGGCGCGCTCAAAGATCCGCTTGTTCAGCACAACCCGTTGCGGACCGCGGATACTCCGGAGGTATTTGCTCCGCAGGCTGTCGTGAATGTCGACGATGAGATCGTACCGTTCGTCGCGGATCTTCTTTTTGAGACGACGAAGTCCCTCAAATCCTTCAGAGGCATCGAATTCGTAGGTACGATTAAGATTTTGATTCGATCGAACAAGTTCCGCGTACTCCGTTCGGGTGACATAATCAATTTGTCCTGAGGGGAAGCGGGCGCGCAGCAGTCGAAGGAGAGGAGTCGAAAGGACAATATCCCCGATGGAACTAAATCGTATGACCAGTGTTTTACTAGATGCATCCATCAGAGAGAAAATAGCACATAATTGATGGAGATTCAACGCACTTTGGACACGTGGGAGCAGCGGCACATATGAAATTCGCCTCAACGATCGGTGAACTTCGTCGAAGTGGATACACCGTTCAGCCTGTCAAGGATGAAATCCGCAACAACCTCATTCAGAAGCTCGAGTCGCATCAGCCTCTCTTCCCGGGAATTATCGGCTACGATCAAACGGTCATACCGTCTCTTGTGAACTCAATCCTCGCGCGTCACGACATCCTCCTCCTCGGCCTCCGGGGCCAGGCAAAATCCCGCATCGTGCGGCAACTTCCCTCGCTCCTCGATGAGTTCATCCCTTTCATCAAGGGATGCGAGATCAATGACAATCCGTATCATCCGGTCTGCAAACGCTGCACCGCTCTTGTAAGCGAGCAGGGCGATGACGTGGAGATCGACTGGCTCAGCCGCGACCAGCGCTTCGGTGAAAAACTCGCGACGCCCGACGTGACCATCGCCGATCTGATCGGCGATATCGATCCGATCAAAGCTGCCTCGCAGCGTCTCCACTATTCGCATGAGGGAGCAATTCACTACGGCATCATTCCGCGGACCAACCGCGGCATCTTCGCCATCAACGAACTCCCGGACCTCCAGCCGCGCATCCAGGTCGGCCTCTTCAACATCATGGAGGAAAAGGACATCCAGATCCGGGGGTTCAACGTGCGCATCCCCCTGGACGTGATGATTGTCTTCACTGCCAATCCCGAAGACTACACGAACCGGGGCAATCTCATCACACCGTTGAAAGACCGTATCGATTCACAGATCCTCACGCACTACCCCCGGTCGATTGAAGACGCCATCCGGATTACAGAACAAGAAGCGTGGATTCACCGCGACGGCAGGGAGATCAGGATCCCCCGGTACTTCAAGGAGATCATCGAGCAGGCGGCGTTCGAGGCGAGAAAGAGCGAGTACGTCGATCAGAAGTCCGGGATCAGTGCGCGGATGACGATCTCCGCGATGGAGAACCTCGTCAGCAATGCTGAACGTCGTGCCATTCTCATCGGCGACCGGTGCATTGTGCCCCGCATCTGCGACCTGGCACACGCACTTCCCGGCATGACCGGAAAGGTCGAGCTCGTCTTCGAAGGAGAACAGGAAGGACCCGTGAAGGTAAGCAAGGCTCTCGTCGGCAAAGCAGTCAGAGAGATCTTCAAACAGTATTTTCCCGATCCCCTTCAGAAACGGGCAAAACATCCGGGCGAAAACCGTCCTCACGAGGATGCGGAGTACGGAAAGATCATCAGCTGGTTCGAGGCCGGCAACAAGATCGAAATTGCCGACGATATGCCCATCAGCCGGTACTTCGACGAGCTGGACAAAGTGAAGGGCCTGCGTGAGCTGACCAAGAAGCACATGAAGATCGGTGATTCGGACAAATACGAGCTTGCATCCGCAATGGAATTTGTTCTCGACGGCCTCCACCAGTCATCCCGCATTGCCAAAGATGAAGTCGACCGGATGACGGCTTACAAGGACCTGGTCGGCAGCATCTTTGCCGGCAAGGGCAAAAGCATCGAAGAAGAGTTCT
>DATJQB010000219.1:0-2386 GCA_035506075.1 Bacteroidota bacterium
AGAATGCTCGCGGTGGCTTCGGCGATTCCTTCGATGACCCCCACGATCGCCACCGGCGCGCCCAGTACGGACGTCAGAAAGATTGGGATGATCGGATAAGCCATCTCGGAGGCAATGTCGTTGAACATGCTCACGAGCCCGAGAGCTACGACATTGCGCTTGCCATCTATGGGCTTTTCGCCCGATGAATCCATGGTTGCTCGTGCGTCTTTTGCCACAGATGTGGAAAACGGACGTCAGTGGTCAGAAATCAGAAGTTGTTAATCGTTCATTCTCTGACCTCTGGCTTCGGACCGCTGCTCTGATCATGTGTATGTATCTGTGAACCCTGAACTTCTATCTGTGTCCATTCGTGGCTAGATCAATCCGGAACAGCGCCCCCGGCGTTTTCTCCCTGTCCCCCAACGCACCAGTAATATAGAGTTGATCCCGGTGCGGCCCTCCAAGCGCCACGTTGCTCACGGACATATTACCCGCCTGGTACCTGCGGATGATCTTGCCAGATGGATTCAGCACTTCGATCATCCCCATTCCGAAGTGCGCGACATACAGATTGCCGGACCGATCCAGGCACATGCCGTCAGGGAGCCCTTCGCCATTCGTGTCCGCCGGCGAAGGAAGATCTGCAAAGACCTTCTTCCCTTCCAATCTCCCCGGCGACGTGACGGCGAATGAGAGGATTCGGTTCGTCCCGCTCTCTCCCAGGAGCAAGGTCTTGCCGTCTGGCCGGAGAACGAGTCCGTTCGGGTACGCGAGCCCTTCAAGTACAGTATGCACCCGCCCTGTGGAATCGACGTAGTGGACTGTTCCTGTCGGTGTCTCCTTCCATGAATCATCCGGGTCGGTGAAATAGAATCCGCCATGGTTGTCCGGCGTCAGATCGTTTGGCGACTTTAATGGTTTGCAGTCGGAGGAATCTGCGGCATCTTTCAGAAACGATCCATCAGCAGCAAGGTGAAGCACTGCATGGTGCTTCCCGTCGCAGAGAAGATGAGTCCCGTCTGGAAGGATCTTGTGCCCGTTTGGCTCGCCGGTCTTTGCCCACACCGTCAACTTGCCGTCGCGAGAAACCGTGTAAACGATCCCGCCGATCGCATCGGAGATGAAGATCGTCCCCGACCGGTCGATGACCACTCCTTCGCAAAAACCCGGTACATCCGCCACCTTGACCGGCTTTGTGGTGCGGTCAGACGGAAGCTCCCCCGCCATCACGCAGGCAGGGAAGAGGAGAAGACCGATAAAGGCCCATTTCATTTCTATTCTGCCATCTCTAACATTTTGAACATAGGATCCCACGGTGGCAGAAGGTCTGCTTTGGAGTCGAACAGTGCCAGCGTCCTGGCGGGGATGTACTTTTTGTGGACGACGATGACCTGTACGTACTTGTCGAACCAGGAATCGGTCATCGAGAGATACCCCTTCTTTCCTGCCTTCTCGCCCCACGAATTCTCCACGAGCCACTTCACCGGCTTATCGTCAACGATGTCGACCCCGGTGAACACCATATTGTGGTTTGGCGTGCTGCAGTAGGTCTCAAAAAGCTCCTTGCGCGACATGGAGAAGTCCATACCGTACAGCGAGGAAAAATCATACATGTCCGGGATCATGAGTCCCAGCTCACTGTTCGTCTCCTGCCCTACATCGCAACCGAACCAGACCGGCTCGTTGGCAAGGAGGCATTTCCGGGCGTAGGACTTGATGCTGTCCAGCGAGCAGTTCACGAAATTCATGTTGGGCCTGTCAAAGACGGCCTTGTCTAGGTCAATTTCATACTTCTTGTCGAAAGGCAGCGTCGGGATAGAATAGAGTGCGTAATAATCGTCGAGCGCATAGTTGACAACTTCACGGTAGAATTGTTGAGGCGTGTAGGTTTTCGCTGTGCCGACCTTCTTGTCTTCTCCTTCGTACCGCCAGCTGAATGTGGTCGGAGGCAGGCCGAAATTCATGGCGAGGATCTTGTAAACATCCTTCAGTGCCTGCATCTTAAGTTCTGCAATCTTCTCGGGTTTTGACTCGTTTCGCAGTTTGATTGCATATTGCCTTAAGCGCATCCCGAGGACCAAATTGACTGTGCCGGAGTTGGAGGAGCTGAACGTTTCCGGCATGACCTCTTTGGGAACCACGCCGTATTTTTTCACCAGCTCGATGAATCCAAGCCAGTTGCCGCCATCCTGAACCGGCTGCCGCAGGAGGAATTCCATGTAACGGTCGGTGTACGGTTTGTCCTTCAGCCTGATGATCGATTCAAGGAAGAGGTTGGCTTTCTCCAGCTTATCGTAGAAGAAGAGGTAGTTCTGGGAGAATTCGATGTCACCGCATAAAAGTGTTTTGGTGGCCACAGGCCTAAGGATGTTCAGAGCCGAAAACATCCAGCAGCGCCCGCTGC
>DATJQB010000220.1:0-13012 GCA_035506075.1 Bacteroidota bacterium
ACCTCGAGGTCCTGGGAGAATCAGGTTCGGTGTTCCTCTCAGGCTCATCGCGCGAATTTCGCCTCTACAAGCCCGACTCGTCGGAGAAACTCACATATGGAGGTCCGGCGACTGCAAACGAAGTCCAGGGACGTCTCGAAGGCGCATTCGTGAAATCGCTTCTGAGTTTTGTCGACGCAGTTCGAAGCCGGGAGATGGATACGCCTACTTCAGCGGCTCGAACACTGCACGTCGTGGAAGTTCAGGATGCAATCATGAGAGCAGCAGCATCCGGGACCACGATTGAACTGAAAGGATAAAGCATGATACACAAAGGAGACATCGCGTTCGTTACAGGCGGAGGGCGGGGAATCGGAAGGGCAGTGTCGCTGGCACTTTCCAGAGCAGGTATGAGCGTCATCGCATGCTCCCGAACTCTCGGGGATGTCGAGGAAGTGGCAGGGTTGATCGAAAAGGAAGGAGGGCGTGCCCTCGCCCTGCAATGCGACGTTGCGAATCCGCTCGAAGTTGAACAAACGTTCAAGCGGGCAGCGTCGGAGTTTGGACCGATTGACCTGCTCGTCAACAATGCGGGGGTCGGCACCGTTGCGCCGTACGAGGTCGCAGACTACGAGATCGCGGAGTGGGACCGCATTGTCAACGTGAACCTCAGAGGAACATTCCTCTGCTGCCGGGCTGTCCTCCCCTCGATGCGGGAACGACGAAAGGGGACGATCATCAACGTCGTTTCGATCACGGGACGTGAAGCGGCTCCTCTTGTTTCTCCCTATGGTGTAAGTAAATTCGGAGCTGTTGGTCTCACCCAGGGCCTCCTTGCAGAGAATTTCAAGTATGGCATCCGCATCTGCATGGTCAACCCTGGACCGACCAACACGACAATCTGGGACAAGAAACTGACTCCACTCTCGAAGGAAGTCCGGGAGGCCATGATGCATTCTGAAGATGTCGCAGAGGTTGTTCTCTATATGGCATCGCTGCCCGAACGGGTCCGTATAGACGAAATCGTAGTTCTTCCGAATCAATTTCCTGTTAAACTCTGGGATTATCGGGTCGAATAGTGGCCCGCGTTCGAGTCGGGGACTTCGGATGCTCCTGCATTGCCCTGTGCCACTGAGCCGAGGAGAAAACGCTCGCGACGATTGAACATCCCCGAGTTTTTTCGTTTCTTCATGCCGAACTTTTTGCTACATTTTAATCTCCGACGGCCCCATCCGGGGCCGTGCTTCGTCTAAGGATTACACCACAATTTTGAAAACAGTGATGAACCATACGAAAACCAACCGCTTTGTTGCCCTTGGAATTTTCCTCATTTCTCTGATCACGTACCTCCGGACCATGCCCCCGACAGTTGTCTTCTGGGACGTGGGTGAACATTGCGCGGCGGCCATCGGAGTGCAGGTGCAGCATCCTCCCGGATCGCCGCTGCTCGTTCTTATCATGCGTGTAGCATCGATGATCCCCATTGTGGGAGATCTTGCGGTGAGAATGATCCTTGTCAACATCCTCGCAAGCTGCGTTGTCATCGTGCTGTTGTATCTTATCACTGTCCGGGTGATGCTCATGTGGCGCTCACTGCCTGCGAGCACGTTCGAGGCAATTTCGCTGTATGGCTCTGCTGCAATCGGGGCCCTGGCTTTGACGTTCAGCACCACCTTCTGGTTCAATTCGATTGAAGTCGAAACAAGAAACTTGAGCTTGTTGTTCACGTCGCTCATCATCTGGCTAGCATTGATTTGGTATGAGAAAGCGGAGGACAAGCACAGCGATCTTTACCTGTTGCTCATAACGTTTTTGGTCGGGTTGACGGTCGGCGTCCACATTCACGGCTTGCTTGGATTCTTTGTGGCGATCCTCCTGGTGTACTTCCGCTTCTACCAGAAGAGTATCCGGGAGTTTCTCTTCTCGGCAGATGTCTGGAAGTTCGGGATCGTAGCCGCGCTTATTTTCTTCACGGCCTATCCCGGGATTGTGAAGTGGTTCCCATCCATGCTCGATGGCGATGTGTTTGGGATCAAGACGACGCTCTGGATCGGTGTCCCAATCATCATGGTTCTCGCCGCGATCTATCTGGTCCGCCATTCCACGAGGAAAAACAACAGGATCCTGAATATCGGCTCGCTCGCGTTTCTCTTCATCGTGCTCGGCTACACAACGTACCTGGTGACCTTCATCCGGGCAAACGCAGACACACCGATGAATGAGAACGACCCGAGCAACCTTAAGCGGCTCGTATCATATCTCGAGCGCGACCAGTATGGCGAGACGCCACTGATGAACAGAAGGTTTTCGATGGAGCCCGACAAGATCGAAAACTTCAAAAAGTACACGAGCGATCTCGATTATTTCTGGGAGTACCAGATCAAGCACATGTATCTGCGCTATATGGGATGGAACTTCATCGGGAAAGAGGCCGACTGGCAGGATGCGGGCATCAGGTTTTCGCAGCTGTATGGGATTCCGTTCCTGATCGGCCTGATTGGCCTGTACTACCACTGGAAGAAGGATCAGAAATTCGCCTTCATCATGTCTGTGTTCTTGGTGCTGACAGGATTTGCTCTGGCCTTCTACTTCAACATGCAGGAGCCGCAGCCGAGAGAGCGTGACTATTTCTTTGTTTACTCGGTGTTCAGTTTCTGCCTCTGGATCGGCGTGGGGGTGTTGGCGATCTTCGAGTTCCTGCACGAGCGGTTGAGCGGAAGAAATCTCAGTCTGGCCGCCTACGGTGTGTTCGCATTGGTCTTCATCCTCGTGCCGGGTAACATGCTCCGGACGAACTACCATCCGATGTCGCGAAACGGTCACTATCTCGCCTGGGATTATTCATACAACTTGCTTCAGAGTGTCGAGAAAGACGGCATCCTGATCACGGCAGGCGATAACGACACCTTTCCGCTCTGGTATCTTCAGGATGCAGAGGGGATACGCCGAGACGTGCGGATTGTGAACCTGAGTCTCGCGAACACCGACTGGTACATCAAAGAACTGAAGCACAATCGACCGTACGGTTCAAAGCCTGTGCCCATCAGCCTCCCCGATGATAGGATTGAGGGAATCCAACCGATGATGTACAATACGCAGACGGTGCAGATTCCAATCCCGCGTTTTGCGAAGGAGGGGACCAACCCGGCTGATGAGGGCGATGCGACGGCAAATGCGATCGTCGACACGATGAAATTCGTCATGCCGGCGACGCTCCAATACGGCAATGTGAGCGCGCTCAGGGTCCAGGACATTCTTGTGTTCGACATCGTGAGAACTGCAGGCTGGAAGCGACCGATCTACTTCGCCATCACAACCGGAGGGGAGTCGAACAACATCGGGCTGAAGGAATATCTTGAGCTTCAGGGCTTGGCATTCAAGGTGGTGCCCACCCGCCGGCAGGCCTTCTGGAGCGCTGTGAATGAAGAACGCACACGGGCACATCTCTTCACGGACGTGACCACGCCGTCGAAGCTCCCCGCGTATGGTTGCATGTGGAGGGGACTCACTGATTCCACGATCCACTTTGACGAGAATCAGCGGCGGATGATCGCAAGCTATCGTCAACCGTTCTTCAGTCTGGCAACGTACATTGCCAACGTGCGCAACAAACCGAACGAGGTGCTTCCGGTGCTGCAGAGAATGGAGCAGGTCGTGCCTCGCAGGATCAATCCGATGGACTATCGATTGAAAGCAGATCTTGCCTCGTTCTACAGCATGGCTGGCGATGTCAAAGAATATCACCAGTTGATGAGCGAGATCGTGGACGATATTGCTCCTACGCTTGACACGGCTCCACTTGAGCAGCTCAGTCAATACAATCCAATGGTCATCCTCCTGCAGGCGTACGAGGCGCTTCAGAATTACGACAAGGGTCTTGACCTCCTCCAGCGGATAGAGCGTTCGTACGGTACCACGGGAGGCGTGAAGGAGTTCGTGGCGGCGAAAAAAACGGAGATGGAGATGATGAAGAGGAACCAGGCGAAGGGGTCCGATTCCACGGCTCAAAAGCCGGTTGGCAACAAGTAGCAGAAGGTTTCGTGAGTTTCTACGCATCGGCCCGACATGATTGTCGGGCCTTTGCTTTCATACGGTGTGTGTGATGGGCTCCTGCAAAGTTGGAGGGAGGAGCTCTTTTTTTGGCATGTGTTTCCCGTCATACACTCTTGATCAGGCTCGGGATACATTAGGACACGACGGGATACAACCATTCCCGCGGGCAATACTGAACCACCACTCCCAAAGGTGTTCAATGAAGAAGATTTTGCTCGTGGATGATGAAGAGCAGCTGATCGGCATCATGGCAAGCGTCCTTGAAGACGAAGGGTTCGCCGTGAAGACGATGCTGAGTGCCGAAGAAGCGCTACAATCGTTCGCTACATACTCGCCTGACCTCGTCATCTCCGATGTTAAGATGGAACGGATGGACGGGTTCACCATGTTCGAGCGCGTGAAAGAAATGAAGAGTTCGAAGAACGTCCCCTTCATATTTCTGACAGGGCTCGATGACCGCTTCGGCCAGCAGCGAGCGAAGATGCTTGGAGCGACGGCGTATGTGAACAAGCCGTTCGACGTCGACGAGTTTGTCGGCATTGTCAAAAAACTCGTTCCACCGGTCTGATTCAATCGGCGGTCGCCAGACGAGGACCGCCATGCGAATTCCACCTACGCAGGTTTACAGGAACTCCACGGGGCTCCTGTTTTTGTTTCGCACCCCGCCTTCACAGCTTGTTGGACTGGCCTTTGCCAGTAGTCCGGCTGGTGTTTGAGCTTTACTCTGCCGCTGCAGACTCTCATAGGGTGTGCCTCCCGATCTCAAAATGCCTTGCGCGAGGGCTGATTCTTTTGTAACTTTTACTACTGGACCTGGATTTCCCACAGTACCCAAGACTGGGTTGGGATTGGACCAGGGAACCATGCGCCCGTAGCTCAGCTGGATAGAGCGACAGCCTCCGGAGCTGTAGGTCAGGCGTTCGAATCGCCTCGGGCGCACGAAGACAATTGAATTCACTTTTCACCAAACCAGGAACGATGTATGCTGAAGCCAAAGAAAAAGATCTCAAAGAAAGAAATCAAAGAAGACCGCCTCGTCACGTCGTATTTCGAAGCAACGACCTGGTATCAGGCGAATAAAAAAATCGTGAACGGCATCCTGACGGGCGTCGTCATTCTCGCAATCATCGTCGTGGCGTATGTCAACAACGTCAGCTCGAACAACCAGAAGGCGACGACAGAACTCGGAAAGGTCCTCACATACTACGATCAGGGACGCTACGATCTCGCGATTAACGGAAACCTCCAGGAAAACATCCGCGGATTGCAGTCGATCGTTGATGAATATGGCGGCACGAAAGCCGGTGGTCTCGCCGGTTTCTATCTTGCAAACGCGTATTTTGCCCAGGCAGACTACGATAAGGCTTTGAAATATTACCTCAACGTCAGTGTTAACGACGACATGATCTCCGCTTCATCCGTTGCGGGAGCGGCAGCCTGTTACGAAGCAAAGGGGGATTTTGCGAAGGCAGCCTCATCCTACGAAAAGGCCGCACTCATGTCTTCGAAGGATGTCAATGCTCCCGAAAACATGGTCCACGCCGCGCTGAACTACATGCACGCGGGCAACAAGGAGAAAGCGGTCGAACTCCTGAAAAAGGTAAAAAAGGAATTCCCTACAAGCAGCGTCATCCGCGACGTCGACCGTTGGATCGCGGAGGCAAGCGCCTAGCCGGTCCATCTGTCTTTGCAGGGGATCCCCACACTCCGATCTTCATCGGCAGGTTGCACGAGCCGGCGTCCATCGAAGTCCCGCTGTAACTTTTCGGCGTTTCTGCCGAACAATGGTGGGTGGCATTTCTCTCCAAGAATGAGGAGTAACCTCCGGGTTTCTGCATGTCTCGCATAAAGAAGCTTCTCCTTCTTGCCGGCGCTCTACTCCTCCTTGTGGGAGTGTATCTCATTGACGTCGTTCGTTCGGCGGTCAGCCTTGGACAAGGCAGCTGGATGACCGTTCGCGAAGTAGGTGTCTTCGCCGCGTTTTTGCTTCTCTTCTTCTATCTCCAGGGGACACGCGTCTCCCGGCAGCTGGCTGTTCCGAAAAACATCGGGAAGCTACTCGCCTATTCTCTTCCAGTACTCGTCATCACAATTATCGCGGAGAATGTTCCAGCCTCCTGGTTCCCATCGGACCCGGACGTCGGAACGCAGTCGGCGCTCGGAACGCTCTTCCTTTCTTCCACAGCTATTATTCTCGGTGTCTTCTCCCTGATGGCGTTGCTGACAATCCGGGATCTTATCTACTACAAACGGAAGAAATGGACGAAACGGAATTTCCTTGGATTTGTTGTCCTGCTTTTGGCGGCGAACGCATCGGTCATGCCAGTGCTGCCGAGCGGTGGAATGATGATGACGCCGCTTCTCTCGACGCTCGCGATCATCCTCGTCGTCATCAACTCCTTTAAGCAGAATTGGGTCGTCTACCTCTCCCGACGGGAGAAGATGTATTCGATTGCCTACACCGCGCTGTTATTCCTCACGTTTCTGGGGATCACGCTTCTCATCAACCAGAACTCGCTGGAAAAAGCGCTCGTCGGATACCACGCACCACTCCAGAGCTTTGTACGTCTCAATGCGATTTTCGGAGTGATTTATTTCGGGATGGCGTTCGTGAGCACGTTGTTCCACTTGCCGACGGCCGAGGTGTACGAGCGCAAACAAACCGAGCTCACGTCCCTGCACAACCTGAGCCGTCTGGTCACCCAGGTGTTTGATTTTTCCGATCTTGTGGATACGGTGACGGGAATGACGCTCGAGGTCGTTGGAGCCAACAGCGCATGGCTGGAGCTGATCAAGGGACACGATGAAAAAGGGGACGTGCTTGTTGAAGTTGTCTCACTCAAGAACACCACCCGCCAGCAAATCGAGACCATTGCCGTCAACAGCGAGGTGTCCCTTCGCCAGTTCGTGATCGATTCGAAACGACCGCTCGTGATCGATGACGTGAGCAGCGATCGTAGAACGAAGCACATCAAGAAAGTTGAGATGCCTGTCGGGTCACTGATTTGCGTACCGCTTGCATCACATGAGGAGCTGATTGGCTTTCTGCATGCAACGAAGGAGTTTCAATATGGTTTCGATCAGGACGACATCGATGTCCTGACGACGTTCGCCGATCATGTCACAATCGCAATCGAAAACTCGAAGCTGATCGCCCGGTCGCTCGAGAGGGAGCGGTTCCAGCAGGAGATGATGGTGGCACAGCAGATGCAGAAGCGCCTTCTGCCGCAGAAGATTCCGATGCATCCATCGCTCGACGTTGCCGCGGTTTCCGAACCCTCCCTCGAAGTAGGAGGGGACTACTACGATTTCATCAGGCTTGACGCTGACCGCCTGGGCGTCGTGGTAGGGGACGTGTCGGGGAAAGGGGTCTCTGCTGCCTTCTACATGGCGGAGGTGAAGGGAATTTTCCAGGCTTTGAGCCGGGTGGCCGCCTCGCCTCGCGATCTTCTGCTGCGGGCCAACCAAGCCCTCGTTGACAGTCTCGAGCGAAATGCATTCATCAGCCTCGTCTATGCCATTTTTGACGGGGGACGATCGACCGTCACACTCGCCCGCGCCGGCCACTGTCCTATGATCCATGTATCCGGAGAAACTTCACGCATGGTGAGGCCGTCGGGGTTGGGCCTCGGCTTGACGCACGACAGGATTTTCGAAGAATCGACGCAGGAGCTTACGATCTCGCTTCGAAGCGGAGATATTTGTATATTCTACACCGATGGTCTGAGCGAATCCCGCAACGCCGAGGGGGAAGAGTTTGGGTACGACAGAATTGTAGACGTGGCGTTGCGTGACAGGAAATCGGGGGCGGAGAGTATCAAGAATTCTATCCTCCAGGAGATTCGCAACTACACGGGCAATTCGACGTATGCTGATGATATGACGCTCGTGGTGGTGAAGATCATATGAACGACTATCAACCTGGAACCCGTCGACCCGGGAGCATGAGAAGCGTAGGGAAAGAGGGTAGGCGTTATGCTGTTTTATCGAATCGAGAAGGAGTAAACCACCATGGCTGATTTCAGGGTCCACCAGCGAGACGGAGAAGGCGTGAGTGTGATTGACTTGAAGGGGTATCTCGACGCCCATACAGCCCCGGATCTGGAAAACGCCTTTCAGAAACTGTTGACCGACAAAAAGTTCAACATCGTTGTGAACTGTAAAGACCTTACCTATATCAGCAGCGCTGGGTTGGGTGTGTTCATGGCTTTCATCGAAGACGTTCGCAAGAATCGCGGGGACATCAAGTTGTCGAATATGTCGCCAAAGGTATACAACGTCTTCGATCTCCTCGGCTTTCCGATCCTGTACGAGATCTACAAAGACGAGCAAGAGGCGATTCGCCGTTTTGGATCGCAGAAGAGCGCGTAGTCGACCAGCGACAACACTTCACCATGAAAAGTGTTCCCTATGGCCGGTAAGGCACACAAATTGACAAAGACGATCGAGAGCCGAACGGACAATCTCCTGGAAGTGAGGGAGTTTGTCCTGAACGCTGCGCGACAATTCGGCTTCGAGGAAGAAGAAGCCTCGAAGATCGTCCTCGCTGTCGATGAAGCGTGCACAAACGTCATCAAGCATGCCTATCAGTACGCACCGGACCGCAAGATTGAAATTGTGATTCATCCCGACAAGAACCGTCTCCAGATCACCGTGATCGACGACGGGAGATCCTTCAATCCTTCCTCTGCGAAACTCCCGGATTTGAAACAACACCTGAGCCATTACCGTCGCGGAGGGTTGGGCATCTACCTGATGCGCACCCTCATGGATAAGGTCGAATACAAATACGCACCTGGGAAACGCAACGAGGTCCGGCTCACCAAGTACCTGTCCACCAGTGAATCGAGAGCGCACTCCTAAAGCCTCCCAGCGAGGTTCCGCTTCGGTCCCGCGATCTGCCGCAACACACGGTGCGGATGCTCACGGCGCATCCGATATCCTGCCCCTGTTTGAGTTCAGCAACGTCGTCAACTCTTCAGTCGACCTCAAGTTCATTCTCGGTACCGTTCTTCTCACGGTCATGGGGAAAATGCTTGTCTCGAAGGGAATGGTCCTGCTCAAGAAGCAACCCGGGCGTTTTGAGGTTGTCAACGCGAAGGGGATTGGACCAGAGACGACGGGCAAGGTTGTGGAAATCGACGGCCCGATTGGCGGCATGAACATCGTGGAACGGGCCGGATCGAAGAAACCGTGGCTCACATTCTTCAGGGATCGGGGCCAAAAGATCCTCGTGCCGATCATGGCCCAGCGGCGAGTGGTGGGGTTGCTCAGTCTTGGTGAGAGGCTGGGTGGCAAGAAGTACTCGAAGAATGAACATCGCCTGATCGACTCCCTCGTGAATCTCTCCGCCGCCGCGATCGACAAGGCGGTGATGATTGAACAGCTCTACGAGGTCAATAGAAGCCTCGACCGCAAGTTCCAGGAACTGAACACACTGTTCGACCTCAGCAAGGAATTCAACGTGGTCCTCGATGCCGAGAAGGTCATCAGGCTCCTTACCTTCTCCCTGCTCGGCCAGATTGGAGTTCACCGCTACGCGTTCTGCCTCGAGGAGAATGGAAAGCTCAAGCTGGTAGCTTCCAAGCTCGACAAGGAACTGGGCTCCCAGGAGATTCTTCGTCAGCTCTGCAACCTGAAGGGAGCGGAGCTTGTGGAAAACCTGGTCCGGCAAAAGCGCTTCAACGCAGTCGCAACTCAGCTTCTTCAGGTGGGTATTGCAGCTGTGATCCCGATGCAGATCCAGAACCAGGTGAAAGGAGCCGTCCTGCTCGGCGAGAAGCTGCGTGGAGGGGATTATACAAAGGCGGACCTTGAATTCCTCTACTCACTCGCGAACCTTGCCATCATCTCCATTGAAAATGCGCGGCTGTTCCGCGAGGCGATCGAAAAACAGAAAATGGAGGATGAGCTCGCAATAGCCCGCGAAATCCAGCAGGGGCTCCTGCCTGCAACGCTTCCGAAGATCCCGGGGTTCGACGTCGCCGCTGTCAACATCACCTCGAAGCAGGTTGGCGGGGACTACTACGACGTCCTTCCCATCCACGACGAGGAGTTCATCCTTGCAATCGGGGATGTTTCCGGAAAGGGGACTCCCGCTGCGCTCCTGATGGCAAATGTCCAGGCGTCACTCAGGGCGTTCGCCCCGATGGGGCTGACACTCTCCGCTGCATCGGCGCGTATCAACGACCTTACGTGTGCAAATACGGGTCAGGACAAGTTCATCACGTTCTTCTGGGGCTCGCTGAATACTGCAACGCGCGAATTCAAATATGTCAACGCCGGACACAATCCTCCGTTCCTCATGAGAGCCAATGGCACGATCGAGCGTCTCGATGTTGGCGGAATCATACTCGGCCTCATGAAAACGTTCACTCCCTACCAGGAGGGGAGCGTCGTGCTCGCTCAGGGTGATGTCATCGTCATGTTCACAGACGGCGTCAGCGAAGCAATGAATGGTCAGGAAGAGGATTTCACCGAAGAGCGACTCGAAGAGGTTCTCAAAAGAGTACGTACTCAGGATCCTGCTCAGATCATTCAGGAAATCCAGCTCGCCCTCGAAGCACACACGCAGGACACACCGCAATCGGACGACATCACGATGCTCGTCCTGAAGACCCTCTGACACTTCCCTCTGTGCTTTGACGTCTGTCCCGTCGCTCCATCTTCGTTGAAATTGGGCCACGTATTTGCTACATTGCATTTCAGGCTACGCCGTCCGACATCAGAGTCAGTCTGCGATTGGACAGCTGCTCTGCCCTTGGCCTGGGGCCCGTGAGTTCGCTGATAAGAAAGGATGTTTGAATCGAATGAAGTATCAGTTCCTCGATATCGAAAAGAAATGGCAGTCGTATTGGGATACGAACCAAACGTTCCGAACGGATGACTCGTCTGACAAACCGAAGATCTTCGTTCTCGACATGTTCCCTTATCCATCGGGTGCGGGATTGCACGTCGGACACCCGGAAGGCTATACTGCCACGGATATCCTGTGTAGGTACAAGCGGATGAAGGGGCTTCATGTGCTCCATCCGATGGGATGGGATGCGTTTGGACTCCCTGCCGAACGGTACGCGATGCAGACGAATATTCATCCGCGTGTAACGACGGAAGAGAACATCGCGACATTCCGCCGGCAGATTAAGATGCTCGGACTCAGCTATGATTGGTCGCGCGAAGTGAATACGACTGATCCGAATTATTACAAATGGACGCAGTGGATTTTTCTGAAAATCTATAACTCGTGGTTCGATCCAAGGGCAAAAAAGGCAAAACCAATCGAGACGCTCTTCGACGAGCTCGCGAACATGGGTTCAATGCAACTGGGGATTGACAATCCCTTTACAGCAGAGGAATGGAAGAAGAAGTCGCGCAAGGAACAGCACGACTTTGTCGCCCGCTACCGCCTGGCGTACGTCGCGGAGATCCCGGTGAACTGGTGCGAAGGGCTGGGTACGGTGCTTGCAAACGAGGAGGTGGCAGAGTGGACTGAGAAAGGCTATACCGTCGAGCGCCGTCCCATGCGTCAATGGATGATGCGCATCACGGCGTATGCGGAACGGCTCCTTGAGGATTCCAAGGAACTGGATTGGCCCGCCTCCACCATGGAGCAGCAGAGAAACTGGATCGGTCGTTCGGAAGGGGCTGAAATCGACTTTGCCATCGAAGGGAGCAGCGAGAAGCTGAGGGTCTTCACAACGAGAGCGGATACCCTTTTCGGAGCCACCTATATGGTGCTTGCTCCGGAACATCCGCTTGTCGAAAAACTGACGATTCCCCGAATGCTGGCGACAGTGAAGGACTACCAGGAGCAGGCATCCCGGAAATCGGAGCTGGAACGCGGAATTGAGAAGGACAAAACGGGTGTGTTCATCGGTGCCAACGCAGTAAATCCCGCGACTGGCAAATCAATACCAATCTGGATTGCAGACTACGTGCTCATGGGCTACGGGACAGGAGCGATTATGGCTGTGCCCGGCCACGATGATCGCGATGCCGAGTTCGCAAAGAAGTTCGGTCTCCCAATTATTCAGGTAGTGGACGGCGGCAAAGATGCACCCGCGATCTTTGTCGACGACGGGATTGCAATCAATTCAGCGAATGAGGAATTGTCCCTAAACGGTCTGCCAACGGGAGAGGCAAAGAAAGCAATCACGGGCTGGCTGCAAAAAAAGAACCTTGGAAAGGCGACTGTCCAGTTCAAGCTCAGGGACTGGCTTTTCTCCCGTCAGCGGTACTGGGGAGAACCGATTCCCATCATCCATCTTGAGGATGGAACGATGAGCGCACTTTCGGAAAAGGAGCTTCCTCTTCTCCTGCCGGACTTGAAGAAATTTCAGCCGAGCGGAACAACTGAATCTCCGCTTGCTCTTGCGACGGAATGGGTGAACGTGACCGATCCGTTGACAGGTCTGAAGGGAAGGCGCGAAACGAATACGATGCCCCAATGGGCCGGATCGTGCTGGTACTATCTGAGGTTCATCGATCCGTCAAATTCAAACGAGTTTTGTGACGGCGCAAAAGAACGATACTGGATGCCCATCGACCTCTATGTTGGAGGGTCCGAGCATGCTGTCCTGCACCTGATGTACGCCCGATTCTGGCACAAGCTCCTGTATGACCTCGGCTACGTGAGCACGAAGGAGCCATTCACGCGGCTTCGTCATCAGGGAATCATCCTGGGAGAGGATTCCCGCAAGATGTCGAAGTCACGCGGGAATGTTGTCAACCCTGATGACGTGATCAAGCAATATGGTGCGGATTCGATGCGGCTGTTCGAGATGTTCATGGGGCCGTTGGAGGAAATGAAACCCTGGAGCACTCGTGGGGTGGAGGGTGTATTCCGGTTCTTGAACAGGGTCTGGCGCTTGTTCGTATCGGAATCCGGAGAGCTCAATCCGCTTATTCAAGATGTCCCGGCAGGAGTGGAATTTGAGCGACTCTATCACCAGACTGTGCAGAAAGTTGGCGAAGACATCGA
>DATJQB010000221.1:0-12502 GCA_035506075.1 Bacteroidota bacterium
CGGCAATCCGGCCACAAGACTTCTCAGCGTCACCGGAGGGTCGGTTGTGCAAAAGGTTGGATGAGATATTTTTGTGTCATGGCGGATATTCTCCCGGGTTTATGAAACGCAGTGTACTTCTTCCTGATTCCCGACACCTTCCATCCCGCTCCTCCACGCGTGTGAGGAGCGGGTCTGTGCCCGCACTCGTAGTACGATTGTGTCTTCTGGTCACGCTGTTCCTCTCGTCGCCGGCGGTAGCGCAACAACATCAAATCGTGGACTCGCGCAACATCCCCGTTCCATCCTCTCTGCTTGACACCATCACCGTTCACTTCGAAGGCACTCCGTTGCGGGAGGCTCTGCACGAGATCGCCCGCAAGGGAAATTTCAATCTCAACTACAACGAGAACCTCTTCGGGCGCGACGAAACCGTAACGTTTTCAGCCGACCATCAACCTGCGTTTGTGCTGTTGAAGTCGATCCTCGAGTCCACGAACGCTGCAATTGTCGTCCTGAACAGAAAGCAGGTGGTCATCGTCAGGAAGAGGAGCCTCTCCGACCTCACGACGGGCACCCGGTGCACAATCAGTGGCTATGTGACGGATGAGGAAACGGGCGAAGCGCTTGTCGGCGCGAATGTATTTTTCCGGGACATCGGCGTCGGGACCACGGCCAATGCGTACGGGTTTTATTCTCTCACCGTTCCTCCCGGCAGCTATGCGCTGCAGGGGAGTTACCTCGGTTACACATCCTTTGAATCTCTCGTCGAACTCGACTCCAGCCTCACAATGGATGTGCGTCTCAAGAGCTCTTCGATCCAGATCGACACGGTTCTTGTTCTTTCTGAATCGGAGGAAGTTTCGCCCGGCACGACGAAGATGGGGATGGTGCAGCTCAACCCGGAGAAATTGGCTGCCGTTCCTGTCATGTTCGGCGAACAGGATCTTCTGAAAGTGATTCAGTTTCTTCCTGGTGTCAGTAACCCGCGCGAGGGGGATTGCGGCATTTATGTTCGGGGCGGGGACGCCGATCAGAACCTGATCCTCCTCGATGAAGCGACGATTTACAGTCCGTTTCACAGCTTCGGCCTTTTTTCAATCTTCAACTCCGATGCGATCAAGAGCATGCAGTTGATGAAGGGAACGGCCCCGGCCAAGTACGGCGGACGGCTTTCTTCCGTGATTGATATGCAGATGAAAGAGGGAAACATGAACAAGCTGGGAGGATCTGCGGGAATCGGCCTGATTTTTTCGAGGCTGACGATCGAGGGTCCGCTTGCGAAGGACAAGGCGTCGTTCATACTTTCCGGCAGGAGGACGTACCTGGATTTGTTCGGCATGTTGTCAACGGGGAGCCGTGGTGTGAAGTTCAGCTTCTACGACCTGAACGCAAAAATCAATTACAAGGTCAGCGACGTGGACAGGATTTATGCCTCGGGGTATTTCGGCCGGGACGGGATCGGCTTTTCCAGTGCGTTCGACATGACCTGGGGCAATGCCACGGGAACACTGCGCTGGAACCACCTGTTTTCGGATCGATTGTTCCTCAATTCCTCGTTCATCCTCAGCAGTTTCAAGTACGAGCTGACGCTTGACGGCGGCGACATCAGCAAGAACAACGTTCAGTGGACCTCGGAGGTGGCAAACGCCACGTTCAAGGAGGATTTTGAATTCTTCTCCGACGCTTCGAACACGTTCAGTTTTGGGGGAAGCTACATCCGGCATTCGTTTCTCCCGGCGCAGTTTTTCGTCTCGGGCGACTTGAACTATCGCTTCACCATCGGCAGGAAATCGGCCGATGAATTCAACCTCTACGCGTCGCATGAGTACCGATGGAGTGATGATCTGAAGATTGAGTACGGTCTTCGTGCCAGCCTCTTCAGCGTCGCCGGCAATGCCGACGAATACAATCTCCCGAACGCCGGGGATCTCGACGTCGACTTTCACAGCGACGAGCACAAGACCTACGTGAACCTCGAACCGAGGATCAGCGCGGTGTATCTGATCGACCGGTTCAATTCACTGAAGGCCGGGTACACGCGCAATCATCAATACCTGCACATGCTCGCAAACCTGAACTCCGGCACTCCCATCGACGTCTGGCAGCCCTGCAATTACAACATCAGGCCTGGAATCTCGGACCAGGTGTCGCTTGGCTACTTCAGGAACACGTCCGAGGACGAGTACGATTTCTCAGCAGAGATTTATTACAAGAACCTCCTGAACCAGATCGACTATAAAGACGGTGCTAACTATTTGTTCAGGAATTACTTCGACTCCGAGCTCGTATTCGGAAAAGGATGGGCGTACGGCTTTGAGTTGTTCGCCAGGAAGAACATCGGGAGCCTGACCGGCTGGATTTCGTACACGATCTCAACGTCCGAGCGGCAGTTCGATCAGATCGACGACGGCCGCCCGTTCTTCTCGAGGAACGACAAAACGCATGAACTCAGCGCCGTCGCGCAGCTCCGCGCCAGCAGGAAGTGGGTGTTCTCCGCGAATTTCGTGTATACGTCCGGGTTTCCAATCACGGTTCCCTATGGCTCGTACACAGTATTCAACCAGCAGGTCCTGTCCTACACCGACCGGAACGGCTACCGGCTTCCGCCCTATCACCGTCTTGACCTGGGAATGACCTACACGACTTCGGGGGGCGGCGTCTGGAATTTCATGCTGTACAATGCTTACGGAAGGCGAAATATTTATACGGTTATCTTCCGGGACAAATCCGGGCAGCCCGGCGTCAAGGAGGCAGTGCAACTTTCGTTGTTCCCTGCCATCCCGTCACTTTCATACACATTCACATTCTGACGGACTTTGAAGAACAGTCGTCACCATCGCGCCCGCATTCTTATCATGCTGTTTGCAGCACAGCTGTCCATGGTGCTCATCGCTTGTGAGGATGTCATCCATCTGGATCTTTCTGACATCCAGAATCAGATTGTCATTGAGGGCATTGTATCCGATTCTCCCGCGTCGAGCAAGGTCACGGTCAGCGTCACACAGAATGCATATCAAAAACCTCAGTCGAGCAACCTGCTCGGCGCAACCGTAACTCTCAGCGACGATCAGGGGACAACAGAGATCGTGAAGGAGGGTCAAACAGGCGTGTTTGTTCCGACAACGATCAGCGGGGTCCCGGGGCGAGCGTATCGTCTTTCAGTTTCGGTGGGGGGCCAGGTCTTCACAGCAGATTCAAGGATGCCCGCACCTATGACACTCGACTCGATCCGCTCTGTGACGTCGACGTCGTGGCTCACCTTCGGCTCAACCACACTGCGGTACTACCTGACGGACAATCCGACGATTGATGAGTTTTGCGTAATCAAAGCCTACTGCCTGAACAGCAGCTCGTTTGTCTGGACTGTCTATAGTGACAAGTATGCCAACGGCAGCCATGTCATGGTGGAAAGTCCGGAGTTCTCGCCGACGAATGCTACGGTCGTCGTCGAGGTCTACTCGGTTGACAAGGCGGTGTACGACTATTTCTATTCGCTTCGTCTTGTCGCCGGTACCAGTCTTTCTCTCCCCGACCTTCTTCGGATGAGCGACTACAATCCGAAATCAAACATCTCCAACAACGCCCTGGGATATTTCAGCGCCCAGACCATGCGCCGCTACATCGTGCAGCTGCACTAGGTTCCGCAGACCAAACATCTCACTTCAGCATTGCTTGTTCGACATTCGTAATTCGCGTGAATCGCCAGTCTCAACCGCGGAATATCGAACCGGCAACGGCGAATGATGAAGTAGTATCTTTGGCCGCCAACCAAACCTCTCACTTCAGCATTGCTTGTTCGACATTCGTAATTCACATGCACTGCCAGCTCGAACCGCGGAATATCGAACCGGCAACGCCGAATGATGAACCAGGATCTTTGACCACCAACCAAACTTCTCACTTCAGCGTTGCTTGTTCATCATTCGTAATTCGCGTGAACCACCAGTCTCAACCGCGGAATATCGAACCAGCAATGGCGAATGACGAAGTAAGGTCTTTGACCACCAACCAAACCTCTCACTTCAGCATTGCTTGTTCGACATCCGTAATTCGCATGAACCACCTGACCGAACCGCGGAATATCGAACCGGCAACACCGAATGATGAAGTAAGGCGTCAACATTTGTAATTCGCGTGAGCCACCAGATCGAACCGCGGAATACCGAACAGATGAAGGCCGAAATTCCGGCCTATCGCGAGCTTTCATGTGAACCTTTTTTCCCACATAATTAAGCACAAGCGGACGCCACACTCCTCAACTAACACAGGATGGATCCATGAAATCATTGACCACTGTTCTCATTCTTCTCGTGCTCGCTTCTCCTCTGCAGGCCCAGAAACGAGCCTTCACTCTGTCGGATCTCTACAAACTCAAAACCGTCGCTGAGCCGCGCTTGTCGCCTGACGGCAAGAAGATCGCGTTTGTCGTCACAGAGAGTTTCCTCGAAAAGGGAAAGACAAATCAGGAAGTCTACGTGATGAACGTTGATGGCACGGGACTGAAAAACATCACGAACAATCCGGCAGCCGACAACCATCCACGCTGGTCGCCGGATGGCAAGTCGCTCCTTTTTGTCTCCACCCGCGAGAACGGACCGCAGGCATGGATCGTTCCAGCCGAGGGCGGAACACCGGTGCGACTCACCGATTTCTCCATGGGAGTTGGTGATCCGGAGTGGTCAACGGATGGAAAGCACCTTATCTTCTCCGCCGACGTGTTCCCTGATTGCGGCGCGGACAACGACTGCAACCAGTACAACGACAGCACGATGAGCAACGGACCGATCCAGGCCCACATGGCCGACCACCTTTTGTACCGCCACTGGACATTCTGGAAGGATGGAAAGCTCACACACACCTTCCGCTTTGACATCGATACGAAACAGATCACGGACCTGACCCGGGGGAATTTCGATTCGCCGTCATGGGAGATGGGCGCCGTTGGCTTCGCGTTCTCTCCGGATGGAAAGGAAATTTGTTTTGTGTCGTGCCGCGAATCAAGCGAAGCAGAGACCACCAACAAGGACCTCTGGATCGTCCCGTCGACAGGAGGGACCGCGCGGAATATCACGATCGACAACAAGGCGTACGATGGCAACCCGGTGTATTCTCCCGACGGACGGTACATCGCCTACAAGATCCAGACAATTCCAAACTTCGAATCCGATCTTCTTCGCATCGCACTGTACGACCGCGTGAAAGGGACGCACACAATCATCACGCAGCAGTTCGACAACTGGGTGAATGATTTCTGCTGGGCTCCGGATTCGAAATCGATGTACTTCACCGCCCAGGTTGCCGGTCACACCCCGCTGTACAAGATCGATATCGCAACGCAGAAGATTACAAACGTCATCGACGTCAAAGCCATCGATTCGTTCGATCTGTCGGCCGATGGGAAGACCGTTGTCTTCGCACGTCGTTCGGTGGGAGAGCCGGTCGAGCTTTGGAGCGCGACCTCCGACGGGACAAATCTCAGGAAACTCACGGCGTTCAATAAGCCGGTCGAAGATCAGGTCGACATCCGGCCGGCGGAAGAGATCTGGGTACCATCCCCGAACGGGAGCAAGATTCACACGTTCATCGTCAAGCCGCACAATTTTGATCCGAAGAAGAAATATCCTCTGATCGTCAACGTCCACGGCGGACCGCAGCAGCAATGGCTCGATGCGTTCCGCGGAGACTGGCAGATGTATCCCGGATCTGGCTACATCGTGGCATTTCCCAACCCCCATGGATCAAATGGATACGGTCAGGAGTTCTGCGCGGAGATTTCGAAAGATTGGGGAGGCAAGGTGTACGAGGACGTCATGGCTGTAACCGATTCGCTTGAGAAGCTGCCCTTCGTGGACAAGGACCGCGTCGGAGCAATGGGATGGTCGTATGGCGGATATTTCATGATGTGGCTCGAGGGACACACGACGCGCTTCAAGGCGATTGCGAGCATGATGGGCGTCTACGACCTGACGGCGATGCATGGATCGACCGAGGAGATCTGGTTCCCGCAGTGGGATCTCGGCGGGAAACCGTGGGACTCAAACCTGTATGAAAAGCTGTCGCCGAACAAGTTCGTCAAGAACTTCAAGACCCCATGCCTTGTTATTACGGGTGAGCGCGATTACCGCGTCCCGTACACGCAGAGCCTCGAGTTCTTTACAGATTTGCAGCAGATGGGAGTTCCGTCACGGCTGATCGTTTTCCCGAACGACGGACATTGGCCGAGCGGCATAAAATCCATGCCCTTGTACTACAACGCTCATCTGGACTGGTTCCACAAGTATCTCGGCGGCGATCCAGCACCGTACGACATGACGAAAATGGTGAGGAACCAGGGAATCAAGTAGCAGTGTCGAAAGGATGTTGAAGCGGCGGCATCAATGAATTGGAGGTTCAATGCCAATTCTGGTGCCGCCGTTTCGTTTCAAGTCCGCTGTGTGCTGCAGGAGCTGGGAACATTCAGGGCTTCGTTGAACAAACGTACCGCCCTGGATTTTGCTTGTCACGGCCGATCGTGATCTTGTCGCCGCGCCGAAGACCGGCCCATTTGATGATATAATGGTCGTGTGCACGTTCAGGTCCACGGCAAGTACAGTGATACGATTCAAGGACGGCCCGTTTTGTGTTCCCCCGATCCACAATCGTGAACGATTTTCCGATCGGGGGAAAAAGCGAGAGGCGGTTTTTCAGGATAAAAATGTATCCCTCCCGTGCCTCCTCAGACGAAATCTTCCTTGTGTAGGACTCATCGTTCGACATGATGATGCCCGTCTGATTTTTATTCGCTCTATTGTTCGGCGAATTTCTTGATCTCGTCAATCCACTTCACGATCGCCTTGGCCTTGTTTTTCCCAAACGACATCCAATGCCAGGCTGTGTCGGGGCTTGGCTCGTCGACAAGCGGAATGCGAAGGACCGGCTTGCCTTTGTATTCGTCCATCATGGGCTTCGCTTGTTGATGTTGTTCTTCTTCCATGCGTCTCCCTTTCTTCTGCGAAACAATCCTGGTCGCAGCGTTCGTCTTTCTTCAGCAGCTGCGATGGTATCGTAATATACACATGCATTTGATCAAGATCATCGTTGTCGCGGACGAATCATCCGGAATTACTTGAGCGGCTGAGAGGTCCGACCGGCGATACGGGCACATTCATGGTGTCTGATCCACGGCATGAACCGGAGCGATGTATATGGAGCAGGTCGGAAGTACGGCGGGAAGACTCAGCTGCAACTGATCATCTGGCGAGGTAGCCACCGTCGACAAGCAAGTCGCTCCCGGTCATGAATGACGCCTCATCGCTTGCGAGGAATGCCACCGCGGCAGCCACTTCTTCAGGCCGGCCCTGGCGGTTGAGCAGGTGCATGGCTGATGCGCGCCGGTTTTCCTCTTCGATGTCCAGACCAAGAGACTTGCATGAGTTGATGAACGCCGAGGTATAGATGTACCCGGGACATATTGTGTTTACGCGGATGCCATCCGGCGCGAGGTCCTGAGCCCAACACTTGGTGAGTCCACGAATGGCGAACTTGGTTGCATTATAGGTGGCGAAATTTGCCTGTCCGACAAATCCGCTGACGGACGAGAAGTTCACGATGCTCCCGCCACCGCAGCGCTTCATCTGGGGGACGACGTGCTTGGCCATGAGCGACGTGCCCATGACGTTCACCGACAAGATCTTTTGCCAGTTCTCGACGCTGGCATCCACGCTTTTGAAAACAAAGAAGGCGGCCGAATTGACGAGAATGGCTGCGTCACCCAGCCCGGCGGCGGTGGCAGCGCAAGCGTCGCGTACCTGCGACTCGTTGGAAATATCCACGACATATGATTGCGCGCCGATGGCTTTGGCCTTCCCCGATGTATCGGAGGTGATGTCGAACACCGCAACCTTGCAGCCCTCTTCGATCAGCCGTTGGGCGCTGGCATAACCCAGATCTCCCAATCCGCCGGTCACGATCGCCACCTTGTCCTTGAGGCCCCGCATCATGTTTGCTCCCTGATCATGAATGTTTTACTTGATCTGTGCCACGGCGCGGATAGGTGCGCCGTCACGGCCTTTGAGCTTGAGGGGGAATCCCATAAACGTGAACTGCTTCGGCAACTTCTCCAGGTTCTTCAGCCCCTCGACAATGACGATTTCCACGCCCCGCTTGAGCAGGATGTGGTGACATTCCATCCAATCGTTGCTGGGTGTCGGCGTGTCCATGCCGAGCAGACCGATGCGCTTCGCCGCGATCCATCGAGCAGCCTCGAGCGTGAGCGTCGGGTAGTCCGAGAAGAACTCCGCCGTACCGAACTTCCGGCTCCATCCGGTGCGGTAAATGATCTTCGCACCTCGCCGAAAATGTTTGGCGTGCGGCTTGAACATTTCCACCGTCAGCGGTGTCTTCGCTTTCAGGAAGCTGCCGGGAGCAAGATCCACGAGCGTTGCCGGACCGTAGAACCGATCCAGCGGGATCTGATCCACCGTCTTCCCGTCGTCATAGAAATGAAACGGTGCATCCAGATGCGTGCCCTGGTGAGAGGAGAAGGTGACCTGCGTGATATTATAGCCGATGCTTTTCACCGTGTTGTGCGGAATCACGCTGATTTTCGGGTCCCATGCGAAGTTGGGCTGACCGTGTTCTAACGGATGCGAAAGGTCTATAAGTTTGATCATACGGGTCGTTGAGTTAAGTGATTATTTTGGGAGTAATGCCTTTAGATCGTCGTGTGGACGAGCAATAACGTGCGCAGCGATGAGCTTGCCGAGATTTCCCACCGCCTTCATGCCCGCGTCCACCGCAGCTTTGACCGACGCCACATCACCTCTGACGATCACGGTAACGTACGCCGCGCCGATTTTTTCCTTTCCGACGAGCGTGACGTTGGCAGCTTTCAACATGGTGTCCGTTGCTTCAAGCACGGCGGTCAGGCCTTGTGTCTCAATGATTCCCAGCGCTTCTTGTTCTGTGTTCATGGGTTGGTCTTTCATTATTGGGTAATCGGTCGGCAAAAATTGATCGCGTCCTCCAAAGAGCGGATTCAGCGTGTTGGGAAAATGTATGAGCGCATCCAGGGCCTCGTCGGGCTGGCCGAGCAAGCGGATGGTTGCCTTCACGCCCAATTGCTGTGCCTCAGCTTCCACATACTCCAGGGCGCTCGCCACATCCGGAAGTTCCCCCTCAAGCCGCAGCAGCAGCGATTGGTTTCCCGTCGCTTCGATGCCGAGAATCTTCACCCTCGCCGATTTGACGCCCCGGTCGGCGATCACAGCCATGATGCTGAAGAACGGGATTTCCGCGAATCCAAGCGCCATTCAACACACCTCAGGTGATTCGTTCATTGGTCCCCGCGCAGACGCGAAACTATTTCCTTCACTATCGCATCCACATCGAAATCCGTTGCATCCGTTCCGGAGTTTTCCGGCGTGCGGCACGCTGTTGCCGCTTCCGCAAAACCGCAGTCGGTCAGGATGCACGCGATTTTGCTCCGGATATCGGCGAGGTCGACTTGTTCTTTCGGTGAATTGAGCTGGCGGTTGCTTCCGAGTTTGAAACCGCGCAACGACGCTCCAGCTCGGAAGCCATCCGGGAAGTTCGGCCCAACAAGCATTGTGTTGATCAGGTCCAGGAGCTTGAATTGGATTCGTTTGGCCTCTTCGATGTTGCCGGCAAGGAACGCGTGGTAGAGCGCCATGATGACTTCCGGCACGACCCCGCTCGTCGCAATCGTCCCGCCATCCGCGCCCATCATAAGAGCCGGCAACAGGATTTCCTCGCAGCCGATGAGACACGTGAACTCCGGGCGCTGAGGCTTGATCGCCTGCAGCGTGTTGAGGAAACGCGGAAAATCGCGGCTGCTGTCTTTCGTGCCAACAATGCGCGGGCAGTCCATCGCCAGGTGCGCGACCACGGGCAGGCTGATCTCGTTCGAGTACTGCGGGATGTTGTACAGCATAATGTCGATCGGCGACTGCCGGGCGATCTCACGAAAGTAATGTTCGATGCTTTCCTGGCTCACTTTGAAATAATACGGCCCGGTAATGGAAACCGCCACACAGCCGAGATCGGCGCAGATCCTGCACATTTCAAGGATTTCAGCGACATTCGACTCCGCCGCTCCGGCGAGGATCGGCACGCGGCCGCGTGTTTCGTCGGCAACAATCCTGATGACGCGCTTGCGTTCCTCGAAGGTCAGGCGGATAAACTCACCGGTGCTGCCGTTGGGATACAGACCGCTGACTTTCTTTTCGATAAGCCAGTTGACGATGCGCCGCAGCTCGCCTTCGTTGATCCGTCCATCGTCAAGGAACGGAACTAAGTTTGGAGTGAAGATTCCCTGGATCATGGGTTCGTCACAATCTCTTAAATGGGACCATTGACAATGTTCTCAAGCGGTTCGCCCCGCACGGCAGCCAGCGCGATACGGGAGGATGTGCGCCGCATTTCGAGCTTGGACTCCACACTGCAAAATGCCGCGTGACAGGTGACGATAAGGTTCGGCGTGGCTGCTTCTTCAGCTGACTTGAGTGGTTCATCCTCAACGACGTCCAGACCAGCACCGGCAAGTGAGCCTTTGCGAAGGGCTTCAAGAATCGCCGTCTTCTTAATCACTGCCCCGCGGGCGGTGTTTACGACGAACGCCGACGGCTTCAACATCGCCAATTCGCGCTCGCCGATGAGGTGGTGCGTTTCTTCATTGAGCGGACAGTGCAGCGATAACACATCCGTCCGGCGCAGCAATTCTTCAAGTGTGCGGGCACGTTCCACACCCACCGCCTTATCCACACCGTTGGCGAGATACGGATCGTGGAAGCAGACCTTGAATCCCAGCGCCTTGGCCCGAAGAGCGGCGGCGGTGCCAATGCGGCCGAGGCCTACGACTCCAAAGGTCAGTTCCCTCAACCTTCGCAGGTTAGATTCAACGCGGATGGTCCATCCCAACCGCCTGGCTTCCTGGTCGAGCGGAAAGAGCTGTCGGCACAACGCGAGTGTGAGGGCGATAGCGTGATCTGCGACTTCTTCCGTGCCATAGTCCGGCACATTGCACACAGCAATCCCAAGTTCGCGCGCGGCGTTGATGTCGACGGAATCGAAACCGACGCCGTTGCGGATGATGACGCGACAGTTTTTCAACCGCGCAATTCCTTCGCGGGTGATGGGCGTATTGTGCCAGACAATCAAAGCCCGGGACTCCAGCACCGCAACGTCGAACTCCTTGTCATCGACACAGAGACGGCAGAGCACCTCTGCCTGGTCACCGATGATTTCGCGCTCGACTGTGGCAAGCCCGTCGGTGAGAGGCGAAAGGGCCCAGTCGATGATCGTAATTCGTGGTCTCATGCTTTCACTGTTGCGTCTGTCGGTCGGTTGGAAAGTTGTGCAAGCAAATCCTCCGATGCGTGGTTCAAATGAATGCGCATGGCATCGCCGGCAGCTTCACCATCGCGACGTTCAAGAGCCGTGAGAATTTGCTCATGCTGTTGCACGGCATGGAGGATTCCGGAGCGGGACATCGTCAGCTTGCGACTCTCCGCACCCAAATCAGAGATGGAGTCAAGAAGCAGCGCAACCAAGGCGTTACCGGCGGCGCTGGCGATGGCTTGATGGAAGGCTACATCAAGTCGGGCTGCTTCGTCCACGGAGTCGGCGTGTGTGAGTTGCTCGTGAAGATGCCGCAATGTTGTGATAGCTTGCGTGGAGAGCTGTTCCGCCGCACGGCGGGCCGTTTCCACTTCCAGCATCTGTCGTACCTCCATCGTCTGCCGCAACAGCTGATGTCGATCCGAAACCAGAACGCTCAACGAGCGTGTCACGGACTGATGGAGCCGGTGTACCACCTGCACCCCCACACCGTGTCTGCTCTCCAACAAACCAAGAGACTCGAGTCTCTTGGTCGCCTCCCGCAGCACTGTGCGACTCACTCCAAATCGCGCGGTCAGCTCGTGTTCCGGTGGGAGAAACCCGTTGGGAGGCAACGAGTGCATCACCAGGCTCGACAAATCGTCACAAACCCGATCAACCAATGACCGAGAGGCTTTTTTTCCTGGTGGGTTCGTTGATGTCATCATACAACTGGTAAGGACGCTACTGTTTCAGAGTCAATTGATGTGAAATAAGGCGACGGGCATGCGGCTCGAATGGAAAGTGCGTCATAATACGACTAAAGTCAAGATAGGATAAGGCCGTATTTCAGGCGCTGAAATACCCCCCGTGTGCTCATCTACGGTTTAAACCGTACGGCCTGAGATTGTCGTGGGACCTCTTCAAACATTCCGTGACAACTCACGCGTCAGGTCAATCCGTCAAGATATCCCCGTTGAGCAATTCGTCTCTTGGCGTTCTGATGAATAATTCCGCGGTACCGTTCTTCCGGATGCTCTTCTTTTCTACTGGTCTATCGTAGCATTGACCTGCGGAGGCCATTCCCGGTTCAACTCAGCATCCGACCCGGAGAGTCACTTGAATTGGGAACGTTATCCCGCTGATCGCTATTTCTCGAGCCACAGAGGTGATTGATGTGACGCGACATCGAAAGACATCCACT
>DATJQB010000222.1:0-4802 GCA_035506075.1 Bacteroidota bacterium
TGACCCGGGGGGCCGGCTCGATCACAGTCTGTGCGCCAGCGATTCCTGCCAACGTCAAAACGATCGCGAGCACAACGGACGCCCGGAGCCAACGGCTCGATTTCAAAATGCCATTCATCTGGCGCTCATGTTCATTGTTCACAATTGTTTCGTCAGCGCTTCATGTCGTTGTTCGAGGCACGCACGACGCTGCCCAGCGCAGCTGGCGGATCGCATACCTGCGAGGCCGCACGCAGGGCGTTCCCCGTCACAACAATTGCCGAGCACCCTTCACCGACGAGCTTGAGCAACGATTGCGCTGTGCCGCGGAGACCCGACCCGCTCATGGTCAAGCCGTTCACTCCGTTCAAGACAATGGCGCTCATGTTGGCCGCGGACATCTGAAAATGTGAGTCGAGGATCGAGCTCTCAACGACGTCAGCGAAAACCATGGCGGGTCGCATATCTGCCGTGCTTGTGCTCATCTCAAGGCCCCGAACATGCAGGTTTCTGACATGTCGGACAAAGAGACCGTACGACGGCAATGTCCCCCACATCGTGGCCTCGGGATATTGTTCAGGTAGTTCGGCGGGTGCAACGTCTGGCATCGACTCTACTCCGCCCGGGTACGAAATCCTGATATCGCTGAGAGTGATTCCATCGATTTGATGGTCGGGCAGTCCGGTGATGGAGCAGCCAGTCCATTTCACGTTGTGAGCCTCGATGTGGTTAAGCGAAATATTCCGCATCGACCCGATGCCGGGTTTCTCCGCCCCTTCCCAGTGCTTCCGGCCGCGGTTGCCAAGACGGACAAATATTGGAACGTCGGGTCCGTCAATGACGACGTTTGAGATCGCCACTTCCTCCATCGTTCCTCCGTCCACGACTTCCAGCGATATACCGCTGATCCCGCCGGGTTCCCCGCTCCTGACATTCTTTTCAACCGAAGGCCGGATAATGACGTTGTTGACCGTAATGTTCCTGAATCCTCCGGTCGACTCCGTCCCCGCTTTGATTCCGTTACAGTGACTGCTGAGAATGCAATTGGTGATCGTGACATTCTGTGTCACCCGTTCGCTCGTGCTCTTCAAGGTGATTGCGTCATCGTCAGTATCGCCGGTGCAATCCGAAATGACAACATTGCGGCATCCGTCAATGTCCATCATGTCGTTGTTCAGGTTCGCATGATTCATGACCTTCAAGCCGCGAAGCATGAGGCCGTCACACGCAAGATAGTGTTGCATCCATGACCCCGAGCTTTCCATTGTGATGTCACGGATCGATACGTTCGTGCATTCAACGAACCGGATGACGTACGGACGGTTCATGTAGCGCGCGGGACGCTCTTTCGTAAGAACCTTGAAGTTACTTCCCTGACCGTTGATGGTTCCATCCCCAAAGATCGAGATGTTCTTCTGTCGTTCTGCATACAGCAAACTGTGACGCTGAAACGAGTTGTTGTACGACTTCAGGGCTGGAACCCTCTCGAAGTAGTCGGCTATCGACGGACTTCCGAAGATCGTTGCTCCGCGCTGTATCTCGATCGCGACGTTGCTGCGAAGCTCGATCGATCCGGTCAGGTACCTGCCAGGGGGAAACACAACAATCCCTCCGCTGACTCCGCAGGAGTCGACCGCCCGCTGAATGGCCTTCGTGTCAAGCGCATTCCCGTCCCCTTTTGCACCGAAGTGCCGCACATCGAGAATGTGTTGCGAGCCATCCTGGCTGAAGGAGATCTGCATCGGCAACGAAAGCATAACAAGTGCAGTGAGAATATTGTTCATGAGCTCTTCGCAGTCGCTGAGGACATTCGTTGTGAACCGTTGAAGATGGAAGAGCCGGAATTTCTGGCATCAGTTGACGAGGCTCAAGAACTGAGCTCCCTGTGCCCGGAGCATTCCGGCTCCTCTGTGACGTTGCGGATTACTTCATCAGCATCATTTTACGCGTCTGAGTGGTTTCTCCGGATCTCAACTGATACATGTACACTCCCGAGCTCAATCGCGAAGCATCAAACGTGACCTTGTATGTTCCGGCGGTTTGATAGCCATCGATCAGGGTGGCAATTTCCCGTCCGAGCATGTCGTACACCTTAAGCGTTGCAAGTCCGGCCGCGGGAAGCTGATAGGAAATCGCCGTCGAGGGATTAAACGGGTTGGGGAAGTTCTGATCGAGTGTGAACGCTGCCGGAATCTGGGAGCTGCTCAGCTTCTCGACCGACACGAGAATACCGAACCACTCGGTGGAACCGGCAGGCTTTCCGTCGGCTCCGAATTTGTATGCCGGCGCGGTCGTGTTGTATGCGAGATTTGTGAATTTGATGCTGTCGACCTTCAGGATCGACGCGTCGAGCGTACCGGGGTTTCTCCAGTACCATTTCGCAATCGAGTCGAGCTTGATCGCCTTCACAATGTTGTTCGGCGGCATGGTGAAGGTCACGGGACTGACGATATTGGTGTTTGTGAGCCCCGCGGCGCTGATGAATGTCACGAGGGTATCTGCAAACAACGGTATCGCTTGGATCGTATCGCTCACCGATTTGTACGCAGCGTTCATTGCAACGGTATCGGAATAGAATACATTGTTCGCGACGTAGGCGCTTTGGCCAGCCGGGACCGCGTTCATGCTCAGCAGGCGGGTGTTTTGCGATTTGCCCCGGCCAAGGAATCCACAGTTGACCGCGAGGTTGTTGATGTACGTCATCGACTTGGTGTTTCCCAATCCGAAGATTGCATCGGCGATTTCTGTAAAGGTATTGTGATTGAAGTAGCCATACGTGAGAATTCCGCCGCCGTCGCGATACACCCTGTATGCCACGCGGTAGAACGAACACCCAACCATGGAGAGCGTGTCGATCGTGATGCCGCGGTTGTCGATCACCCGGGCATTCGACCAATCCGAATAAATGTTGCTGACACGGCAGTTCTTCAGGAAAATGCGCGCATTTGTGTTGTCGACGCGGAGGAACGACTGGCTGGCCATGTTGATCTGGCACGAGTCGAAATCAACCCGTACCGGGGAGGCCTGCATGCGAACAACACGGTCGACGATTGCGCCGAGCGTATTGACGCCATTCAATGCCACTCCCTTCAGCGAGAAATTTGCCTTCACTGAGATCATCGGGCTGATGGCCGACCCGTCGGACAACGTCGTCAGGATAAATGTCGGCAGGGCACCGCTTCCGATTGATTCGATGCGCAGGGGCATCGATCCCCAGGACGTAAGCGTGGAGGTGATATAATAGACCGAATCCGCCGTTCCGCGGTGAACCCTGTACACCGTGTTTGGATTGGCAGCCCGGTTGGCGCTGTCTGCACTGATCACCGATTGCAGCGTGCCATAGCCTGCCGGCACATCGACGTAGCGCTGTGCAAACGATACGGATGTGCAGAACAGGACAAGCGCAAGAATCAGTGCAAGCGTCCCGACACTGTAGCATCGACTGTTCATGTGAGCCTCCTGTATGGTTGATGAAGATGAGGGTGAACTGATTTGATAGTTGTCGTTTTCAAAATCTGTAGCGAACTCCAAGCTCGGCTCCCCAGCCGTAGTACTGCTCAAGCGTCAGGAAGCGCTCGTTGCTCGATTTGTCTTCCGCAGCAGTAATGTTGTTGACGTTCAGATACACGCCGATGCTCGATGTGAGCTTCTGCTGGAGGGCAAGATCCCATCGATAATACGCGTCGGTGTAGCCATCCGTCTCTGCGCGAGTCCCCACGATGGCGAGACTCTTCCCCTGGAAGACAACCGAGATTCGTCCGCTGAACCCACCCTTCTCATAGCCGAGCGTCAGGTTCCCCATCTTGTCGGCCTGCCCGGGCATCGGAGCCTCACGAACCGTATCGATCACGCTGATGACGAGGAATGGCGGACGAGGAATAACCTGGTTCGTCACCTGGAACCTTGGATAGAGCGTCTTCGACTTCATGATTGCAAGGTTTCCCGATAATATCAGAGCGTCGAATGGGGCGGGAAGCAGCGTAAGGTTGGCCTGCATCTCGATCTCGCCGCCATAGACCGTGGATGGATCCGCGGCATTGACGGGCTGGATAAGCTGAAAACCGTTGTAGGTACCCGAGCGCACGTACGATGTTCGGACATACGACACATTGTCAAGCGTCTTGTAAAAACCACCGATGGAGAACAATCCGTACCTGTTGAAGAGAGAAACGTACACATCGTAATTCCAGGCAATCGTCGTTAACAGAGAGGGGTTTCCTTTTTGAATCGTCCTCGGTGATCCGCTGCGGTTGATCAGCTCGTACGGTACGAGGTCAAAGTAGTTCGGTCGGGACAGCGTTTTGGCAAATGAGCCGCGGACGTTCATCCCATCCGCGACATCGACCTTCATTTGAATCATGGGCAGCCACTGATCGTTTGAGCTCTCTCCTGTGGAATCCTTGACGCTCACGATGCTCGGAGTATCGTCGGATGACGATCCGGTGTTGCCGAACAACGTCTTGTAATTGTTCCGCGTGTGCTCGTACCGGAGTCCCGGAAGAATCATGAAACTCCTGCCGATATTGATCTCGGTCATGATGTACCCGGCCGCGACATTCTCCTTCGCAGTGTACGAATCATCGGTTGCAAGCTGATCTTCAATGCGGGCAAGCGAGTTATCGAACAAGGCGATCCCCGACGGATTGACCCAATTTTTCATGTTGTCATAGAACGCATGGATCGCCGAGCTGCTGAGTGTCGGCCAGGTCTGATACTTCCCCTGCAGAAATGGACCGATTTGATCGTCAGGAGCGACAAACCCGCTCATGAGAAGCTTGTGATTGATGTCAGCCGTAAGCGGAAACGATCGATAGAATGCTGAT